>JAEEQL010000038.1 GCA_016285265.1 Lachnospiraceae bacterium | reverse complement strand
ACGACGAACACTCTTACAAACGCAGAGCGCGTTACCGGACAGAATAAGACACAGGCAGAAGCTCCCGCAGAGAATAAAGAGAACAAATAATTTATGCGGGTGAACGTGGGGACGCACCCTGCGTTCACCCAAAAGGAATAAAAAGTGTCTGAAAAGAAATCCGGTTTTGTCGGTGTTATCGGCAAAGCAAACGTTGGCAAATCCACACTGGTTAATTCAATAGTCGGTCAGAAGATCGCGATCACATCGCCCAAGCCCCAGACTACCCGCAAGAAAGCAAGGGCGGTGTTTACGGATGACAGGGGACAGATCGTATTCCTCGATACTCCGGGCATCCATAAATCCAGGTCGAAGCTCGGCGACTATATGATGTCAAGCGCATGGAGCACATTTGCAGATGCCGATGTGATCCTCTGGATGGTAGAGCCTTCCGATATCTTTACGGAGACTGAAGAGCTTATCTGTACCAAACTGAACACTTTGGAATGTCCCATAATACTTGTGATCAACAAGACCGATACAATATCAAAGGATAAGCTACTCGAATTCATTGCATCATACAGTAAGCATATGGATTTCACCGAGGTGGTTCCTATATCCGCTTTAAAAGGAAAGAATGTCGACGACCTTGTGGATACCGTATTTAAGTATCTTCCCGAAGGCGCCCCCTTCTATGACGAAGACACGATAACCGACCAGCCGGTCAAACAGATAGCTTCGGAGATCATCAGGGAAAAGGCTCTTATGTGCCTCGGAGAAGAAGTCCCTCACGGACTTGCCGTTGCCGTAGATCAGATGAAGTACGATAACGGAATGTACCATATCGATGCCACGATCTATTGCGAAAGGGATTCCCATAAGGGGATGATAATCGGAAAGGGCGGAAGCAAGTTAAAGGAAATCGGTTCAAAGGCCCGCCCTGAGATAGAAGAGTTATGTGAGAGCAGGGTTTTCCTGAAACTCTGGGTCAAGGTTAAGAAGGACTGGAGAGACTCGGATATACTTTTGAAGAATTTCGGATTTGACAAGTCGCAGTTATGAAAGATTTCTTTACCTGTACCGGAATGGTCTTAAGATCCAGACCCGCCGGTGAAAACGACAGACTTATAACACTGCTTGCGGGTACGGAAGGAAAGCTCAATGTATTCGTAAGGGGCGCCAGGAAACCTTCATCCCGTTTCGCTGCGTCTTCCGAAGCCTTTGCGTTCGGCGAGTTTAAGCTGAGCCACGGTACAAGTGCTTATTATCTGAACGATGCGGATATATCGAATTATTTTGAAGAGTTCAGAACAGATATAGAGCTTGCGGCATATGCTTCATATTTTGCCGAGATAGCCGATTACTACTGTGTTGAAGGCGATGATGCGACCGCCATGCTGGGACTTTTGTATGCATCGCTCCTTGCTCTTCACAATCCCAATTTTTCATACAGACTCGTAAGATGCATTTTTGTCCTGAGAGCGATCGTACTTAACGGAGAATTTCCCGGTCTTCCTCAGGGAAGGAATTATAACGAAGCGGTAATCGCGGCAATAGAGCGTATCGAAAATGCGGATCTTCGTCATCTGTACACATTCAAACTGACAGAGCCCGCAGAGGAAGAACTCTTTAAACTGACCACGGAATATGAAAAGAGATTCATGGACCGTCGTTTCAAGTCGCTGGAAGTGCTTGCCGCACTGTGAGATACAGTTAAATTATTGGAGGTAATTATGAAAAAGAAATTTGGACTTTTTGCCCTGTGCCTGTCGCTGATGCTTGCGGCATGCGGTGGCCCCGCACCTGCGGTTGAACCGGATGAGCCCGAAGAGAAAGATGAGATCTCCATCGAACTTTCCGATAAAAAAGTTTCGATCGAAGCGGGAGAAGAGGTTGAAGTCGAGATAGAGAATTATGACGATCTTTCCAAGGTCAAGGTTAAGGTTGAAGATGAAGATATCGCAGAGTGTGATATCGATGATGAGATCATTACCATTACCGGTATTTCCGAAGGAAAGACCAAGGTTATAGTCAGCGCAAAGGGTGCTGAGGATGTAAGTATTACCGTTAAAGTTATCGAGCCCGAATTACCCGTTGTTGTCACTCCCGCTGTACTTTTCCCCGAGACTCCCACATATGTTTATCATTTCGTGATGGATGAGGTTACCTGGTTCAATATGCTTGACTGTGAACCCGGCTACGAGGATCTTGCGGAGTTTTTCGGAGATCTTCAGTTAAGCATTGATTTCTATATGGATTTCACCAACACCACCGACACCTCCGGTGATGCCGTTCTTTACTTTGATGCTGCGGGATTCGGCAAAAGTTTTACCGATGCACTTTCGGAAGATGACAATTTCCGCCGGTTCGTCGAAATCCTGATGACTGCCGAAGGCTTCGATTATTATGACGATTCAATGTATGATCAGGTCGTTGATATGAAGGACGGACTTATCAGTGAACTCAGTGAGGAGATTACCGATGAACTGTCCGATTCTGAGAACATGTTTAAAATGACATGGAACCTTGACGCAAATGTTCTTACCCTCATGACGGATTATGAAATTCATTCGGTAACTATCGATGAGTATGACGGATCGTTCACACTTTCGCTTTACTCATATGATCTTCCCAATGATCCCGTGTTTGCAAACGGACTTGATATGGTATTTTATCCCGATCGCTGATGGCATTTAAACGTGAAAAGGGTATGGCTGAAAAGCCGTACCCTTTTTTTGTGTCCGGAAAGCGGTCGGCAACACATTTTATGCCTTGAAGACCCTGCCCTGCTGTGATAAAATCTGCTCTGTATGTGAATATTTTTCCCTGAAAGGAAGAAAATTATGGAAAAGACAATGGACAAGATCGTTACTCTTGCGAAAGGAAGAGGATTTATATATCCCGGATCCGAGATATACGGCGGACTTGCCAATACCTGGGATTACGGAAATCTCGGTGTTGAGCTCAAGAATAACGTAAAGAGAGCATGGTGGCAGAAGTTTGTTCAGGAGAACCCCTATAACGTGGGTGTGGACTGTGCGATACTCATGAATCCCCAGACATGGATCGCGTCCGGACATCTCGGAAGCTTTTCCGATCCTCTCATGGATTGTAAGGAGTGCCACGAGAGATTCCGTGCCGATAAGATCATTGAAGATTTTGCCCAGGAAAACGGCATTACCCTTGAGTCGTCCGTTGACGGATGGAGCCATGAGAAAATGATGGATTTCATCAGGGATAATTCGGTTCCCTGTCCGACATGCGGAAAACATAATTTCACCGATATAAGAGAATTCAATCTTATGTTCAAGACATTCCAGGGCGTAACCGAGGATGCCAAGAGTGTTGTATACCTTCGTCCCGAGACTGCACAGGGAATATTTGTCAACTTCAAGAATGTCCAGCGTTCATCACGTAAGAAGGTTCCTTTCGGAATCTGCCAGATAGGTAAATCCTTCCGTAATGAGATCACTCCCGGAAACTTTACTTTCAGAACCAGAGAGTTTGAGCAGATGGAGCTTGAGTTCTTCTGCAAGCCCGGCACTCAGACCGAGTGGTTTGAATATTGGAGAAAGACCTGCTACGAATGGCTTCTTTCACTCGGCATCAAAAAGGAGAACTTACGTCTCCGTGATCATGATCCCGAGGAACTTTCCTTCTACAGCGATCATACAACCGATATCGAATATGCATTCCCGTTCACTGACTGGGGTGAACTCTGGGGTATTGCATCAAGAACCGATTACGATCTTACAAGACATCAGGAGACTTCCGGTGAGCCGATGGAATACTTTGATGACGAGCTTAACGAGAAGTACATCCCCTATGTTGTTGAGCCTTCACTCGGTGCGGACCGTGTTGTTCTTGCATTCCTTTGTGAAGCATATGATGAAGAGAATCTCGGAACCGAAGAAGCTCCCGACATCAGAACGGTGCTTCGTTTCCATCCCGCACTTGCTCCCGTCAAGATCGGAATCCTTCCTCTTTCAAAGAAGCTTAACGAGGGTGCGGAGAAGATTTATGCTCAGCTTTCCAAGAAGTATAACTGTGAGTTCGATGACAGGGGAAATATCGGAAAGAGATACCGTCGTCAGGATGAGATCGGTACTCCTTTCTGCATAACCTACGATTTCGATTCCGAGACCGATAACATGGTAACCGTAAGATTCCGTGATTCAATGGAGCAGGAGAGAGTTGCCATCGCAGACCTCGACGCATACTTCGCAGATAAGTTCACTTTCTAAATTGTATTAATTCTGTCCCGGTGAAAACCGCCGGGACAAAAGTATATTTCGGAGATTTGATCAAGATGAAAAAGTTTACCTACAACGAATTAAGAAATGCATGGCTTGATTTCTATAAGGAAAGGGGACATGTCGATATCGGTGCAGTATCGCTCGTATCCGACGGTTCCACCGGTGTTATGTTCAACGTAGCCGGAATGCAGCCTCTTATGCCCTATCTTCTCGGAGAAAAGCATCCCAAGGGAACCAGGCTCTGCAATATCCAGGGCTGCGTACGTACCAACGATATCGATTCCGTAGGAGACAAGAGCCATCTTACATTCTTCGAGATGATGGGAAGCTGGAGCCTCGGAGATTATTTCAAGGAGGAGCGCTGCCAGTGGAGCTTTGAGCTTCTTACACAGGTTTTCGGATTTGATGCAGATCATCTTGCAGCCACCGTTTTCGAAGGCGATGAGAATGCACCCAGGGATGAAGAGGGTGCGGCTTTCCGTGAGAAATCCGGATTCAAAAAGGAGAACATTTTCTTCCTTCCCGCCGAAGATAACTGGTGGGGACTGGAGTACGGTCCCTGCGGTCCCGATTCCGAGATGTTCTTTATCGATGAAACAAAAGCACCCTGCGGACCTGACTGTAAACCCGGATGCCACTGCGGAAGATACACCGAGGTCGGTAACGACGTGTTCATGCAGTATGAAAAGCATCACGACGGCCACCTTACTCCCCTTAAACAGAAGAATGTAGATACCGGATGGGGACTTGAGAGAAACTTCGCTTTCCTTAACGGAATAGATGATGTTTACAAGACCGAGCTTTTCGCATCCGTCATTGCCAGGATCGAGGAACTCAGCGGATTTAAATATGATGCTGAGGACAAGAATACCCGTTCAATGCGTATCGTAGCCGATCACCTTCGTACCGGAGTAATGCTCATCGGAGACGAGGCAAAGCTTCTTCCCGACAATACCGGAGCGGGATACATCCTCAGAAGACTTATCCGCCGTGCCGTTCGTCACGGAAGATCCCTCGGACTGAATGCCGATCAGCTTCTTTCCGTTGCAAGCATTTATATCGATGACATCTACAGTGAAGGATATCCTCTTCTTGTTAAGAACAAGGATTATATCCTCGGCGAGCTGAAGAAGGAGATAAACCGTTTCGAGGCTACTCTCGAAAACGGAATGGCGGAATTCAAGAAGATCCTTGATACCGCAAAGAGCGCAGGTTCATCCAAGATTGAGGGTAAGGACGCATTCTATCTTTACGATACATTCGGATTCCCCGTAGAGCTCACTATGGAGCTCGCTGAGGAAGCGGGACTTAAGGTCGATGAAGAAGGCTTCAAGGCAGCAATGGCAGAGCAGAAGGCCAGAGCAAAAGAGAATGCAAACTTCTCGGCTAAGCTTACCAGCCCCGCAGTTTTCGACAAGCTTGATGAAAGCCTTAAGAGCGAGTTCATCGGATATGAAACTCTTGAGGGCGAGGATGCCGTTGCAGCGATTGCAGGAGAGGATGATCTACTCGATTCGCTTTCGGAAGGCGAGGAAGGAACCCTGATCACGAAGGTGACTCCCTTCTATGCAACGATGGGCGGTCAGAAGGGTGATACCGGAATAATAAAGACCGCATCCGCCGAGTTTGAAGTAAGTGAAGCCGTAAAGCTTCCCGGCGGAAGGATCGGACATATCGGTAAGGTTGTAAAGGGAAGCATCAAAAAGGGCGATAAGGTTACTCTTCTTGTCGATAAGGCAAACAGAGGCGCAACCTGTAAGAACCATACAGCAACCCACCTCCTTCAGAAGGCACTTCAGGAGGTTCTCGGAGACAGTGCCCATCAGAAGGGTTCATACCAGGATTCTTCCAGGACACGTTTCGACTTCAGCTACGGTGAGGCAATGACAGCCGAGCAGATAGCCAAGGTTGAAAAGATCGTTAACGAGAAGATAGCAGAGGATCTCGCTGTAGTTACCAACGTTATGGGCATCGAGGAAGCCAAGGCTACCGGTGCGATGGCACTCTTCGGAGAAAAGTACGGCGATACCGTAAGATTAGTTAATGTGGGAGACTGGTCCATAGAGCTCTGCGGAGGTACTCATGTTGAGAGGACCGGTCAGATCGCATCATTTAAGATCCTTTCGGAGAGCGGTGTTGCAGCCGGTGTAAGACGTATCGAGGCTATTACCGCATCCAATGTGATCGCATATTACGAAGAGCAGAATAAGCTTCTTGCAGAGGCCGCCAAGGCTGCCAAGACTTCACCCGAGAATCTTGCGGGACGTATCGCGCAGATGAATGATGAGATCAAAGCTCTTAATTCCGAGCTTGAATCACTTAAGAGCAAGGCCGCAAAGGATGCTCTCGGAGATGTAACGGATCAGGTTATCGATGTAAAGGGAACAAAACTTGTTGCTACATCCGTAAAGGGTGTTGATATGAACGGTCTCAGGGATCTCGGAGACCAGACCAAGACTAAGCTCGGCGAAGGAGTTGTCGTTCTTTTCTCCGAAAGTGACGGCAAGGTCAATATTGTTGCAATGGCAACCGACGGCGCAGTCAATGCCGGCGCACATGCGGGCAACCTTATAAAGGCTCTCGCTCCCATCTGCGGAGGCGGCGGTGGCGGAAGACCTAATATGGCTCAGGCCGGAGGAAAAGATCCTTCCGGAATCGATAAAGCCGTAGCGGAAGCTAAGAACGTACTTGAATCACAGTTGGCGTAAGTCCCGTACAGGAAAGGAGAAAAAATGGCATCACCCGCTTTTGGAAATCTTGTCAGTTCATACGGTCTTAAGAGTAACGGTATGAGTGCAATGGATGTTGTTGCAGGAGTGCCCGTAAGGATCACCAATTATCAGGGCAACCCTTCGGTATATATCTATGCGAAGGATAAAGCAACCGCATCACTTATCGCATCCAATATGAAGGATGCCGCCAAGAACGCAGGAATTGCGGTCCCCAAGGCATCCGGAGATTCTGTCACGTTCGGATTCAAAAAGCCGCTACTCGTAGTCGATCATTATCAGAAGATAAGAGATCTTATTGCCGCAAATGCCGCATCATTTAATTTTGATCAGTGCCCTTACTGCTTTATGGGTAACTGCGATGTTGCGGGAATGTATAAAGGTACAGCGGCAAGAAGAATGCACAGACAGTGCTTCTTAAACCAGAGAAACACCGAGATGGACAAGATCAACTTCTCCGACGGTAATTATATTACCGGTATTATCGGTGCGATCATTGCAGCGGTCATTATGGTCGCTATCAGTGAAGCACTTGTTATCGGGGCTCAGAGGATCTTCTATATCCTTTATCTCGGATTTCCTCTTTTCGTCGCAGGCGGATTCAGACTCGGAAAGGGTCCTTACGGTCCGATGGGAAGCTTCTGCCATATCACCGTAAGTATCCTGGCTATGTATGCGTACTTCTATATCCAGGGATGCTGGTATGCTTCTTATATGTACGGAATCTCTATGACCGAAGCTGTCCCTTACTTCGGAGATGTCATGAAGATAGTCATGGATCCCGAATTCCTTAAGGACGGAGCATTGGAGATCATTCTGTTTATCGTCGGAATTGTTATTGCCCTTTTTGCAAATCCCACATCCAAGACCGCAGGAAGAAAAGGTATCCAGCAGAACGATGTATTCATTACCCCGCTCACGACGGTAAACACCGGTTTTTCCGGAGCCGATACCTATCATGCCTACGGTGCACAGAATGCATCCAACGGATACGATACCTCGTACGAAAACCGGAATGCCTATGGTTCACAGAGCACCTACGAAACCCGGAATTCGTATGATTCACAAAATTCCTATGGTGCGCAGAACGCCTACGGCGATCAGAATTCTTACACCGGTCAGAATATCTACGGGGCACAGAATACTAACGGTGATCAGACCGCACAGAATAACGGCAGTGACTGGAGAGAGGTTTACGGACAGAACTCCGATAACAACAATAACAATTCAGGCTATTAAAAAGTCCTTGACTTTTGTGTATTCCTGAATATATACTTTCAAAGTACGCGCCACGCGTATAAATATTTTAGAAATAACCCTGCAGTACAAAGGGACTGAAGGGAGGTAAGAGAAAATGTCATCAGTACAGGTAAAAGAGAACGAATCACTTGACAGCGCTCTTCGCCGCTTCAAGAGAAGCTGCGCAAAGGCAGGCATCCAGCAGGAGATCCGTAAGCGCGAGCACTATGAGAAGCCCAGTGTAAAGCGTAAGAAGAAGTCCGAAGCTGCCAGAAAGCGCAAGTATAACTAAGTCACGACAGGCCCCCAAAACAATCGGGGGCCTTGTTTTTTATCGGAGGATAAGAATTGGATATCCTTATCTGGATAATAATTGTGATAATTGTCCTCGGCATCTGGATATGCACTTTCGATACCAACCGCTTTACCGTTTCGGAATATGAGTATGCGGATAAAAGGATCGTAAAGTCTCTTAAGGTCGTCTTTTTATCGGATCTGCACTGTAAGATGTACGGACCCGGAGGCAGATTTCTTATTGAAAAGATAAAGCAGATAAGACCGGATCTTATTATCTGCGGCGGGGACATGATCAACGCTCATCGCGGTGCCAAAACAGATAAGGTAGTCGGATTCTTACGCGGACTCAGCGGAGAATTTCCGATCGTGTATGCTTTCGGAAACCATGAGCTCAGACTTAAGATCTATCCGGAAAACTACGGAGATGTCTGGGAGAAATATACGGAAGCGCTTTCGGAGTTTGGGCTGAAGGTCACGGAAAACGGAACGCTGAAGATCGCTGATTCGGGAGTTAACATAATCTCTTTTTCGGCGGAAAGAAAGTATTATAAGAGAAACGTAAGCATTGAGATGGAGCCTTCCTATATCTCGGAAAATGCAGGAGCTCCGGATCCGGGATCATTTAATATACTTCTTGCACACAATCCCGGTTATTTCGATACTTATGCCGCATACGGAGCCGATCTGACTCTTTCGGGACATCTTCACGGCGGACTGGTGCGTGTTCCGGTTCCCGTATCAAAGAATGCCCGCTTAGCCGGTGCGCATGTGATGAGGGGGCTTTTTTCGCCCAGAATCAGGCTTTTCCCCAAGTATGACGGGGGAAGGTTCGATAAAGACGGCAGATCCATGATCGTATCCAGGGGGCTCGGAACCCATACGATCCCGGTAAGAGTATTTAACCCCGGGGATCTTGTGGTCATTGATTTAAAGCCCTCCTGTGGAGTATAATCTAAAACTGTTATGGCTATACCTGTTAAGCTTCAGGTGTTCGAGGGACCTCTCGATCTGCTCCTTCACCTGATCGAAAAAAACAAAATAGACATCTACGATATTCCCATAGTCGAGATCACCGCTCAGTATCTTGAATACATCAAGCAGATGAAAGAGGAGAATATGGATATCTGCAGCGAGTTCCTTGTAATGGCTGCGACTCTTCTCGATATCAAATGCAAGATGCTTCTTCCCGTGGAGGAGAATGAAGAAGGCGAACCCGAAGATCCCAGAGCGGAGCTTGTCCAGCAACTTCTCGAGTATAAGATGGCCCGCCGCCTTTCTCTTGAACTCAGGGACAGACAGCTGACCGCGGCACAGGTCATTTACAGGACCAAGTCGGTCCTGCCCGATGAAGTAAAGAGCTATGAGACTCCCGTCGATTATGATGAGCTCATAGGAGATATGACCCTTCCCAAGCTTCATGAGATATTCAAGGCAATGCTCATGAGACAGGAGGACAGGATCGATCCCATCAGAAGCCGTTACGGCAATATCGAAAAGGATGAGATCGACATGGATGAAAAGACACTCTTCATCCAGGCTTATGCAAGGGAGCACAAGACTTTCTCCTTCAGAAAGCTCCTTGAAAAACAGACCAGTAAGGCAGAGCTCGTAGTAGCTTTTCTTATCATCCTGGAACTTATGAAGAGCGGAGAGATATCCGTATCACAGGAGAACATAGACGACGATATAATCATCACATCCAATGTTGCCGGAGATAACGATGACAGGACACCTGATCAGGCAGTCGTGGATGAAGAAAATGTCAGTGAGGCAGTGGAGAACTAATGGAAGCAAGTGCAATTCAGAGTGCCATAGAAAGCATACTCTTTGCTTTGGGCGATTCGGTAAGCATCGATAAGCTTGCCGAAGTACTTGAGGTAACACAGTCGGAGATAGAAGATGCTCTTGATGCGATGTCGGAGAGATATGCCGGTCCCGAGTGCGGAGTTCAGCTCGTAAGACTTGAGGACTCGGTGCAGCTTTGTACCAAGACCGAAAATTATGAGCATCTTATCAAGATCACAAAGGCTAAGCCCAAGTTTTCACTTTCGGATACCGTGCTTGAAACTCTGTCGATAATCGCTTACAAGCAGCCCGTAACAAGGATCGAGATCGAGAAGATCCGCGGAGTATCCTGTGAGCATGCCGTCAACAAGCTTCTTGAATACGATCTTATCAAGGAGTTCGGACGTCTCGATGCACCCGGAAAGCCCATCCTTTTCGGTACGACCGAGAACTTCCTGCGCTGCTTCGGAGTGACATCCATATCGGATCTTCCCCAGATCACTCCCGATCAGGTTGAGGAGTACAAGAAAGAGGCGGAAGCTGAGATCAATGTCAAACTTGATATCTGAGCGCGGATTATTCTTTTTGTGAGCCGGGGAGCAAACAATGGATCAAAATGAAGTCGGCAAGGGGATGATATACAGACATCCCTGGGAACTGAGCCGTACCAAAATGGTCATAAACGAGTGGGACCGATATATAGACGGCATCAGGGATGGCAGACAGGGGCCGCTAAAGTATGTCAATGTCGGTGCCGGTGATATGTATTTTGACGATATATATCTGGAGAAGCACGGTGACACGGAAGTTTATGCGGTTGATATAGGATATGACCTTGGAGATAAGGATATCGAAGACCGAGGTTCAAAGCATCTTACCGCGGATATAGATAATTACACTGCTGTCAGAGATATTCATTTCGATTATTCGATAATGATGGATTCGCTCGAGTATTTTCCCGATGATCGTGCATATATATCCAAACTTGCCTCAAGGGTCAAGCCGGGTGGATTGATGTTTTTCTCACTTCCCGCATACAAAAAGCTTTTTTCAGATCATGACAGACATGTTGGCAATCTGAGAAGATATGACAAAGCTGAAACGGAAAAACTTTTATCGGGGATAGAAGGCCTGGAAGTCATTTACTCCAGATACTTTTATTTTTCACTGTATCTTGTAAGGCTCTTTCAGGTAAAGTTTCATACAAAGATCGATCCGGACCAAAAGATAACGACCGGCTGGATGCACAGCGAGAAAAGTATTTTCACGGGAATCCTAAAGGGTATTCTTAACCTTGATTACAGATTGGGAAAGTATCTTCCGGGATTATCCCTTATGGTGATCTGCAAAAAGAAATAAGATGACTTGACAGACAGAGTCGGATAGCCCGGCTCTGTTTTTTATTTCGGCAATAAATGGCAATTATTTCGCCTTATTTGTTCTTTAAAAAAGCAGGGCGGTATGGTATAGTGGTTAAGATTGAAAAAATGGGGAAAAATCGGTTTCCGACATTTCTCCTTAAGTTCAAAATATAAAAATTTTTCGGAGGAAACAACATGAGCAGTACTTCAAAAGCGCTCGGACGTATTGCATCCCTTTTCGATGAAGCAAGCTTTGCCGAGATCGGTGCACTCGTCACTGCAAGATCAACGGACCTGAACACAGATCCCAAAGCACTTGCATCTGACGGATGTATTACGGGATATGGTACGGTCGGCGGTAGAGTCGTGTATGTCTACAGCCAGGATGCATCAGTCCTCGGAGGCAGCATCGGTGAAATGCATGCACGCAAGATCGTAAATCTTTACGATATGGCAATCAAAACAGGATGTCCCGTTATCGGCATAGTAGACTGTGCCGGCATGAGACTTGAAGAGGGATCCGATGCCCTTTACGCATTCGGCCGTATCTACGGACGCATGACCAAGGCAAGCGGAGTCATTCCCCAGATCACTGCTGTTGTCGGAAACTGCGGCGGCGGTGCAGGTCTTTTCTCGAGACTTTCAGACTTCACGTTCATTGCTCCTGACGGAAAGCTTTTTGTAAGCGCACCCGATACCATTACCGGTAACTATACCGCGAAGAATGATACGGCAGGTGACAAGTTCCAGTCAGAGGTATCCGGAAACGCTTGCCGGTGTGCTTCCGAGGCAGAGCTTTTTGCAGCGGTAAGACAGCTCGTTTCCATCCTTCCTTCGAATAATGAAACTTCAAATGACGATCCCGAAGGTACCTGTGCCGATGATCTCAACAGAGCACTTGCAGTAACCGTTCCCGACGGTGCCGCAGCTCTTATCGAGAATATCGGTGATGCAGGTTCATTTGTAGAGATCAGGGCAGATTATGAGCCTTCCATGGTAACCGCATTCATCAAGCTTGACGGTGTGCTTACCGGTGTTGTTGCCAACAACGCTTTGAAGGCAGGTGCTGACGGCAAGGCTGTTAAGATCGACAACGTTCTTACGGCTGACGGATGCGACAAGGCTGCTGATTTCGTCACCTTCTGTGATGCGTTTGATATTCCCGTTCTTTCCCTTACCAATGTAAAGGGATTCGATGCATCCCTCGAGAACGAGAAGAGGATCGCAAGAAGTGCTGCCAAGCTTGCCGCTGCTTTTGCTTCCGCATCCGTTCCCAAGGTTAACGTTATCACCGGAGACGCTATCGGTAATGCTGCCAACATCATGAATGCCAAGGCACTCGGTTCCGATATCACCATCAGCTGGAAAGGCGCAAAGGTCGGTATCATGGAAGGAAAGCTTGCCGCACAGATTACCGGAGCTGACGCTTCCGCAATCGATGCAGGTATGTCGGGAGCAGCTGATGCTGCACGCCGCGGATATGTCGATCAGGTTATCGACGCAGCAGATACCCGTAAGTATGTGATCGCATCCTTCGAGATGCTTTATTCCAAGCGCGGAGAAGATATTTACAAGAAGCACACATCCATTTGAGGAAGGACATATATATGAAAAAATTCAGAATCGTTATATTGTCGGTCATCCTCGGACTTCTTCTGTGTGCATGCGGCGAAACAACGGAATATACCGCAATTCAGAACAAGAGAATGGAATACGCCGGAATGATTGCTACATCCTACGGTATCAACATTCTCAGTGAGGTTGCACTGGAGCCTGATGTGATCGGAGGTGTTCCTTATACCGATTATACTTATGATGAGCTTGAGAAGTTCATGGCAGATTACATCGGATTCAGCGTTGACGGTTATGCATTTGCCAATGCCGTTGACAGTTTTCAGAAGGGTATTTCCGAAGCCGGTGAGATAGTCAGCATAGGAGAACCGGTGGTGACTCTTGACGGAAACGAGATCATTGTCGATGTTGAGTGCCAATGCGAAAAGAGATTTGCCGATGTTGAGATGATCTTTACCAATGACGTTTACAATCCCCGTATGACGAGTGCCGCATTCAATGCCAGATACACACTTGGCGAGAAGATGTCCAAGGCAGGTCTTAACACCGTTATCGGAATGGGCACGGTTTTCGTAATGCTCATTGTCATCTCATTCATTATCTCTCTGTTCGGTCTCTTTTCCGGAGGCGGCAGGAAGAAGGATAAGACTGAGGACGGAATCGACAGAGCAGTTAAGCAGATCGAAAAGAATGAGACGGCAGAGATGGGTGATGCCCAGCTCGTTGCAGTCATAGCGGCTGCGATCGCTGCATATGAAGGAACTACAAGTACGGACGGATTTGTGGTCCGTTCAATCAGAAAGATCAAGAGACAATAATCCTCGGAGGAAAATAAAATGAAAAATTATACCATTACCGTAAACGGAACCGCATATGCAGTAACCGTAGAAGAGAACGGCGCAGCACCCGCAGTGGCAGCACCCGCTAAGCCCGCTGCAGCAGCACCCGCTCCCGCAGCAGCACCCGCTGCAGCCAAGAGCGCAGGCGCAGGAAGCATCAAAGTTGAAGCAGGAGCAGCAGGAAAGGTTCTCAAGGCTGTCAAGAATGTCGGCGATGCCGTTAAGAAGGGTGATCCCGTTGTTGTTATCGAGTCCATGAAGATGGAGATCAACTGCGTTGCTCCCCAGGACGGAACCGTTGCAAGCATTGACTGCAATGCAGGCGATCCCGTAGAGGCAGGAGCTGTTCTTGCAACCCTCAACTGATGAAACGAAGGAGTAACCAATGAGTTATTTTTTAAGCACGCTGGACAACCTCGTTCATCAGACAGCGTTCTTCAACCTGACGGTTGGAAACTACATAATGATCGCGGTTGCCTGCTTTTTCCTTTATCTGGCTATTGCCAAACAGTATGAGCCGCTTCTCCTTGTGCCCATTGCATTCGGTATGCTGCTCGTCAATATCTATCCCGACATCATTCTCTCTGCAGAGGAAGCTCCCAACGGTGCCGGCGGATTGCTTTACTATTTCTATAAGCTGGATGAACTTGCCATCCTGCCTTCACTCATATTCATGGGTGTAGGTGCACAGACAGACTTCGGTCCCCTTATCGCCAATCCCAAGAGCTTCCTTCTCGGAGCTGCCGCACAGTTCGGTATCTTCGTTGCATATTTCGGAGCTATCTTCATGGGATTCAACGATAAGGCTGCTGCAGCCATCTCCATCATCGGAGGTGCCGACGGACCTACATCGATATTCCTTGCAGGTAAGCTCGGACAGACCGCACTTCTCGGACCCATCGCGGTTGCCGCATATTCCTACATGAGTCTTGTGCCCATTATTCAGCCTCCCATCATGAAGCTTTTCACCACCAAGAAGGAGAGAGCCATCAAGATGGGTCAGCTCAGACCCGTATCAAAACTGGAGAAGATCCTTTTCCCCATCATCATCACCATCGTTGTATGTATGGTCCTTCCCACCACCGCACCTCTTATCGGTATGCTGATGCTGGGTAACCTCTTCAAAGAGAGCGGAGTTGTACGTCAGCTCACCGAGACAGCTTCAAACGCAATGATGTATATCGTTGTTATCTTCCTCGGAACGAGCGTCGGTGCAACCACTTCCGCAGAGGCTTTCCTTAACCTCAATACCATCAAGATCGTCGTTCTCGGACTTGTGGCATTTGCATTCGGTACCTTTGCCGGAGTCATCTTCGGAAAGATCATGTGTGTTGCTACGGGCGGCAAGGTTAATCCTCTTATCGGATCTGCCGGAGTTTCCGCAGTTCCCATGGCAGCGAGAGTATCCCAGAAGGTCGGTTCCGAAGAGGATCCCACCAACTTCCTTCTCATGCATGCAATGGGTCCCAATGTTGCCGGAGTTATCGGTACCGCAGTTTGCGCGGGTACATTCATGGCAATGTTCGGTGTATTTTGATTAATTTGAAAGGATAAGAAAATGGCTGAAATTACTAAAAAACCTGTTGGGATAATGGAGACAGTCTTAAGAGACGCTCATCAGTCCCTTATCGCTACAAGAATGCCTACCGAGATCATGCTTCCCATTGTCGAGAAGATGGATAAGGTAGGATACCATGCAGTAGAGTGCTGGGGCGGAGCTACATTCGACGCTTCACTCAGATTCCTCAAGGAAGATCCCTGGGAGAGACTCAGAAAGCTCCGTGACGGATTCAAGAACACCAAGCTTCAGATGCTCTTCAGAGGACAGAACATTCTCGGATACAGACCTTATGCTGATGACGTTGTAGATGCTTTCGTTGAAAAGTCCATCGCAAACGGTATCGATATCATCAGGATCTTTGACTGCCTTAACGACCTGAGAAACCTTCAGGAAGCAGTTAATGCTACCAACGAGATCAAGAAGAGAGAGGGAAGGGGACATGCCCAGATCGCTCTTTCATATACTCTCGGTGATGCTTATACTCTTGAGTATTGGGCAGACATGGCTAAGAAGATCGAAGAGATGGGTGCCGATTCCATCTGTATCAAGGACATGGCAGGACTTCTTCTTCCTTACAGAGCAGCTGAGCTCATCAAGGCAATGAAGGAGCAGACCAATCTTCCCATCCAGCTTCATACCCACTACACCTCAGGCGTTGCCAGTATGACATACCTCAAGGCTGTAGAGGCAGGCGTTGATGTTATC
This sequence comes from Lachnospiraceae bacterium, assembly GCA_016285265.1. Classification (GTDB taxonomy): domain Bacteria; phylum Bacillota; class Clostridia; order Lachnospirales; family Lachnospiraceae; genus AC2028. The sequence goes on along the minus strand of JAEEQL010000038.1, from coordinate 5,332 downwards.
GACTGTGCGATTTCTCCTTTTGCACTCGGAACATCACAGCCCGCTACCGAGGTTATGGTAGAGACCTTCAAGGGAACTCCCTATGACACCGGTTACGATCAGACTCTCCTTGCAGAGATCGCTGATTACTTCGCTCCCTACAGGGATGAGTGCATCAAGAGCGGCCTCATGAACACCAAGGTTCTCGGCGTTAACATTAAGACCCTTCTTTATCAGGTTCCCGGCGGAATGCTTTCCAACATGGTCAGCCAGCTTAAGGAACAGAAGGCGGAGAACCGTTACAGAGACGTTCTCGAAGAGATTCCCAGAGTTCGTAAGGACTGCGGTGAGCCTCCTCTCGTTACACCTTCTTCACAGATCGTCGGAACCCAGGCTATCTTCAATGTCCTTATGGGCGAGCGTTACAAGATGGCTACCGGTGAGTTCAAGGATCTCCTCCGCGGTAACTACGGTCAGACCGTTAAGCCTATGAACCAGGAAGTTATCGATAAGGTCATTCCCGGTGAAAAGCGTTCCACCGCAAGAAGCGCAGAGGCTACCGGTCACACCGAGCCCGAACTTGCTACTCTTGAGGCTGAGATGAAGGAGTGGAAGAAGCAGGATGAGGACGTACTTTCCTATGCATTGTTCCCTCAGGTTGCAACTGACTTCTTCAAATATCGTCAGGCTCAGGAAACAGGCGTAGATGTAAATCTTGCCGACAAGGATAACAAAGCATATCCTGTTTGATGATCAGATATCAATCCTCGGGCCGTAAAGGCCCGGGGATTATTTTTTCTGTTTAAATGAATATGAAAAGTAAAGAGAAGATAAGCCGTCCAATCATATATATTTTTTCATTCCTGATTCCCGTTATGATTGCGGGTCTGGCATATTTTACCGTATATATCTATCCGGGAAGCGTTAATACCCTGATCATCTATGACATGAAAGGGGAACTTCTTCCCACATACGGATACTTATCAGATCCGGGACCCGGATTTGATTCTCTTTTTCATATTATGTCGGGTGCGCTCGGCGGAGGTTTTCTTGGCAGGATAGCACACGACCTTTCCATATTTGATATTGTCTATAACTTCGTACCGCGTACTTCGCTTCCCGATGCGATCTATTTTGTCACTCTGCTGAAATTAGGTTTATGCGGTCTTTGCATGTCTGTTTTTCTTACCTCAAGACACGGCAAGGAAACGAACGGCATATTCATAATCTTTTTATCTGCCTGCTATTCACTCATGTCATATAATTTCATATACGCTTTATGGCCTCTGTGGATGGATCTGGTAATGCTTCTTCCCCTGCTTGCTCTTTCGGTTGAAAGTATTATCGCAGGCAAAAAGAATGCATGGTTTATCGTCTTTTTAGCTCTTGGCATGATAAGTGATTATCACATCACATACATGACGATCATTGCACTTACCATTTATTTCTTTTTCAGAATGGTTGAAGAAGGGCTGAGCTTTTCGGAATGTAAAAGCCGGAGCTTTACATATACAGTTCATGGGATCATCAGTGCGGGAATATCATCATTCATTCTCTTTCCCATCGTCAGTGATCTGATGCTCGGAAAAATGAGCGTTTCTGCCGATGATTCGACGCTCCTTTTCATCAAGAATACCCCTCTCGATATCTTAAAGAGCTTTATACCCGGAAGTTATTCCACACTCCACAGCAATGCGTCTCCCAATATATTCTGCGGATCGGTTGTTCTCATACTTGCGATTCTTTGGTTTGTTGCGGGGAAAAAGGAGATCAGGGCAAGAATAGCCGGTGCGGCTGTTCTTCTTATATATTTTGTTTCATTCATTTTCGGACCTCTTGACAGGGTATGGCACGGATTCAGGGATCCTGCAGGATTCTCTGTAAGGTACTCTTTTACCTTTGTTTTCTTTATGATCTGTTTTGCGGTAAGAGGATACAAAAAGCTTCAGGGTTTTGATCTTAAGCTTTCAAACAGCCTTCGAAAATTCGTGTCGGCACTTCTTGTTCTTTTTACCGCTGCCGAGCTGTTTTTCAACGGTTCATATACACTCGCAAGACTTGCTGTTGATATCGGCTACACAAACAGAAATGAATATTACAGATTTAACGAATTTATGACCGACCTGATCGGCAAGGCCGATCTTGATTCGGACGGAGAGTATTACAGACTGTATAAGAATTTTAATTTCACGTTTTTTGACGGTGCGTTATACGGGTATGACGGACTTCTTATACTTGATTCCAGTCTGAATCCCGCAGTTGTGTCTTTCCTGACGGATATCGGAATAGGTGCATCCGAACGCATTACGGATGAATGCGGTATCACGCCTCCCACTGCTTCACTTTTTGATTTCAGGTATTTTATTTCTAAAACAGCGGATTCGAATTTTTATGAAAAGATAGGTGAGTTCAATTATCATCATCTGTACAGAAATGAATATGCATTGCCGCTTATCTTCGGAACAGACCTTGATCAGGGTGAAAGTCTCCGGGTTTTTTCGGATGATCCTTTTGATAACATTAATACCGTCTATTCCGACTTTCTCGGAGAGAGTGTGGAAGTGTTTGTAAAACAGGATTGTAAGTTTTCTGATCCTTTGCCCGAAAATTATCATTCTGAATATACAGCCGGTGCGACTGACATTACTTTTACTCCCGATAAGGACGGTCTGTTCTGGATGCATTCCGGATTCGTCAAAACGGATGACGGACTGTGGGGCGGTGTTGACGAATACGGATTTACCCTCGTTCCCATCTATGCGGATCTTTGTCTTAACGGTGAGAAGATCGGTACATTCAGAAATGCCAATTACAGTTATTGCAACGAGATAGGAATGCTGAGTGAAGGAGAAGAAGTAAAGGTTTCCCTGGATACTTCATATTCCGAACTCGGAAATACATATATATACAGATATGACGAAGAGGCGCTCGGCAGCGCGTCCGAAGCATTGAACGCTAAGGGATTTGACATCACATATATCGGTGATAAAGGGATCAGGGCCGAAGGCAGTATGGATGAAGCCGGTTATGTGTTTATAAGTCTTCCTTACAATCCCGGTTATAGGATATATGTGGACGGCAAAAAAACGGATTACACATCATACAGGGATACATTTTTGCTTGTCGGCATGGATTCCGGAATGCACACGATAGAGGTGAAATTCATCCCCCGAGGTCTGATTTCGGGCATTTTTACCTCGGCTGTTTTCCTGATCATATTGCTCCTGTATATGGGCATTTTCCGTAAAAAGAAAAATTTCAAAAAAAAATCTGTTAAACATTCGTGAAACCTTGACTTGATGGGATTTAATAGTTAAAATAACAAACGTCTCTTTTCTGAGATAAAATGTCTTTTCAAATAAAATCTATCAATCAAAAGTTAGGAAAGAATCTGCATGGCACGTAAAGAAAGCATTACCATCGACCACATACTCAGTACCGCATTCGAAATGACCAGAACAGAGGGCGCTGATTCCATTACTGCGCGTCACGTTGCAGAGAAGGCAGGATGCTCAACCCAGCCCATCTTCAGGGTTTATAAGAATATGTCTGAGCTTCAGACTGCGGTTTACGAGAAGGCTGTTGCATTCTTTAGGGATTATTATGCAGGTTTCGACCGTATCGGTAAGGTTCCCTTTACCAATCTCGGAATGGCTTATATTGCTTTTGCACGTAAAGAAAAGAATCTTTTCAGACTTTTGTTCGTTGATGTTATTCCCGGAAGGATCTCGATGTATGAGCTCCTTAACGGCGCGGAAGGAAATGTTGTTGCGGAGATCAATATGGCAAAGGAAACCGGATGCCAGGATCCCGGCGGAATGTTCATGAAGATGTGGATCTTCATTCACGGTGCAGCATGCATGACTCTTTCCGGAGATTATGATCTTACCGACGAAGAGACCATGTCCCTTCTCGAGAAGGCATATAATTCATTCTTAGCATAACAGGAAATCTATATGGATCTCAGAGGTGATGTGCTCATGAGGATAAGGGACATGATCCCCCGCATGAGCAAGAGCCAGAAAAAAATCGCATTTTATATACAGAACGAATATGAGACCGCTGTTTTTATGACAGCGGCCGAATTAGGTAAAGAGACCGGAGTCAGCGAATCAACCATAGTAAGATTTGCATCCGCTCTCGGTTACGACGGTTATCCCGAATTTCAGAAAAGCCTGGTCGAATGTGTCAAGACCAAGCTTTCTTCCGTTCAGAAGATAGATGAAAAATACGGACGCAGTACCCAGTCGGAGATACTTACTTCCGTTCTTAACGCGGATATGGAAAAGATCCGCGACACCATCAAGAATCTCAATCCCAGTGCATTCGATCTTACCGTGGACATTCTGCTTCGTGCAAGGAATGTCTATATCATGGGTCTCAGATCCAATGAGCCGCTTGCAGCATTCCTTCATTTTTATCTGAACATGGTCCGTCCCGGTTGCGTGCTTGTAAATTCTACATCCGTTACGGAGACCTTTGAACAGATGATAAGGATCAACGAAGAGGATGCGTTTGTCGGTATCAGCTTTCCGAGATATTCGATGAGAACACTTAAGGCTATGGAATTTGCCAATGACAGGAGAGCATCCGTCATTGCAATCACCGATTCCGCACATTCCCCCATGACTCTTTATTCGACCTGTAATCTCTATGCAAGATCGGATATGGTATCGATAGTTGATTCGCTCGTCGCACCTCTTTCCGTTATCAACGCAATAGTCGTTGCGCTCTGCATAAAGGCTCCCGAGCAGATCAGGAAGAATCTTAAGATGCTCGAATCGGTATGGAATGATTATCAGGTTTATCTCAACGATGAGATCGATTTCATAGATGATGATCCCATACTCAACTATTCGCTCAGAAAACAGGCTTCTGAAGAAAAGAAAGATGAATAAGATAATAGTAATCGGCGGCGGTCCTGCAGGAATGTTGGCCGCCGTTTCGGCATCAAAAGAAAATACCAAAGTCATCCTTCTTGAAAAGAACGACCGACTCGGAAAGAAACTTTTCATAACGGGAAAGGGCAGATGCAACATCACCAATTCTGCGGACAAGGATGTGATCATGAAGAATATCATGACCAATCCGAAGTTTATGTTCAGTGCGCTTGATGTATTCGACAATAATGATATCTGCAGGCTTCTCGAAGAACACGGATGCAAGGTGAAGGAAGAAAGAGGCGGAAGGATCTTTCCTGTATCCGATCATTCATCCGATGTCATCAAAGCGCTTTCCAAAATGCTCGATGAGAAAAATGTCGAGGTAAGACTGAACTCCGAAGTAAAGAGCATTGAGAAAAAAGAAGATGTTTTTAAGATAACTCTGGGAGATAAAAAGGTTCTCGAGTGTG
>JAEEQL010000037.1 GCA_016285265.1 Lachnospiraceae bacterium | reverse complement strand
ACGGATCGAAAGAGACCTGTTGACAAGCGACGGGCTTCATCCGAACGATAAGGGACACAGCCTGGTCGCATCGGTTATAATATCAGTACTTGAAGAGATCAGGTCGCATACTGGAGATGACGTCTCCTGCGAAGAATCATTTCCGGATCCCGAGACGGAAAACGCATATGAAGATTCCGTCAGATACCGCAATGACAATTCGGACGGAGTTCTGATAGAATGTAAGGGCTTTGAGCCGGATGATTCCGCACAGGACTGCATAGCCGATGTGTTCAAAAAAGGCTGGACTGCTGTACGTAAAGGGTCATATATGGTTTTCAAAGTTACCGGCACATGCATCGGCATCCAGTACAGAAGAACGATACAAAGACCTGCGCCGGTCGCCAATGTTACGATAGACGGTGGTGCTTTACGGGAAATCGTTCTCGATGCAAATTTTGATGAAGACTGGGGCGACAAGCTCTCACTCGAAACCGTGCTCGATCACGGAAAAAGCGGTGAGCACACGGTAAGGATAGAGCTTACGGAAACTCATGAAAGCGACGTGCTTCCGTTCTATCTGGCAAGTGTGATAGCATCGGGTAAATGAGCGAAAGGATCATGTTTTGGATAAAGTCATATTATTAAATCCATATTTTGCACATACCATCTGGGGCGGAACGAAGCTCAGGGATGTATTCGGATATGACGAACCGGGTGACGACATCGGAGAGTGCTGGGGCATTTCGGCACACCCGGCGGGAGAGAGCGTTGCGGCATCCGGTGAGTTCAAAGGAAAGAGATTATCCGAACTGTGGAATGAACACAGGGAGCTTTTCGGAAATGCCGAAGGAGACAGATTCCCTCTCCTTGTAAAGTTGATCGATGCCGGTGATGACCTGAGCATACAGGTTCATCCGGACGATGAATATGCCCGCACAAATGAAAACGGGTCACTCGGAAAAAAGGAATGCTGGTACATACTCGACTGTCCGGATGATGCGGAGCTTGTGATAGGCCATAATGCAAGGACGGCGGATGAGCTTAAGACAATGGTATCCGGGGGAAGATGGAATGAACTTCTGAGGAAGGTTAAGGTTTCAAAGGGTGAAGTCATACAGATAGATCCCGGAACCGTTCATTCGATAACCTCGGGCGTATGCCTTCTCGAAACCCAGCAGTCAAGCGATATCACATACAGGCTTTACGATTATGACAGGATCAGGGATGGGAAAAAGCGCGAGCTTCATCTTCAGAAAAGCTTTGACGTGATCACCGTTCCCGCACCTGATATAAGCGGTCAGATAAGAAATTGCGAAGAGCAGGAAGAAAACAGCATCCGGAAGCTTGCTTCATGCGACAGATACACCGTATCGAAGGTGAAGGTTTCGGGAGAGTTTTCCTTTAAATGTGATGCGGGATTTGTGAACGCGACCGTGATCGAAGGCTCGGGCAGGGTCTTTGACAAAGAAGTAAAAAAGGGAAGCCATATGCTGATCACCGCGGAGGGTGCAAAGTGCATCCGAATGAGCGGCAATATGGAGCTTATAATCTCTTATACCTGAAAAATAAAAAACCGGAGATAGTCTATGGGAATCAAATTTGACGAAGCAAACAGGCTGTTTTTCATTGAGACCGCACATACTTCGATGTGCCTTGCGGTCGTAGACGACGAAGGTTTCCTCTGTAATGTTCATTACGGCGGATGCGTCGGCGAAGATGACCTTACTTATCTTCTCAGGACCAAAATATATCCTTTCCTTCCTTCGCATAATTCGAGGGACAGGGGAGGATTTCTTGATATGGCCAGGATGGAGTTTCCATCATCCGGTGTAGGTGATTACAGAAAGTCCGCAGTCTGCCTGAGGGATGAAGAGGGCCACGATGCATCGCAGTTTACCTATGTCTCGCACAGGATCTTTAACGGGAAAGAAAAACTTTACGGCGCCGCAGGCAGCGGAAAAAAGATAAGGATCCCCGCAACCTTCGGAGACAACGCCCGGACACTTGAGATAGAGCTTGAGGAAAAGGTTCTCGGTGTCAGGGCATATCTTTCCTACAGCATATTCGAAGATTCGGATGCGATAATAAAGAGCGTAAGGCTTGAGAATAAATCCGACAGAACTGTCATAATTGACAGACTGCTCAGCAGCTGCCTCGATCTCGACGGCGGAACGTTTGAAAACAATGAGCCGGATATCATCACTCTTTCCGGAAGCTGGGCAAGGGAGAGAAGACTTGACAGAAGAAGGATAACCCGCGGAAATACCGAGGTATATTCCACAAGGGGTGTGACTTCACACCAGTTCCAGCCTTTTTCCGTTCTCTGCGGCAGGAATACTGATGACAGTCACGGCAAGCTTTATGCACAGAATCTTATCTGGTCGGGAAATTACATCTGCGGAAGCGGGATCGACCAGTTTGAGACCGTACGCAGCTATATAGGGATCAGTCCCGAGAATTTTACATGGAACTTAAATGCCGGCGAAAGCTTTCAGGCACCCGAGGCGGTTCTTGTATATACAGAGGACGGATTCGATTCCATGACCCATATCTTCCACGACCTGTTCAGGGATCATCTGATAAGGAGTCCTTATCTCCATAAGGAAAGACCCGTTCTCATCAATAACTGGGAAGCTACGTATTTCGATTTCAACACGAATAAACTCCTCGATATTGCACGTGATGCAAGGAAGTCCGGCATCGAAATGCTCGTTATGGACGACGGGTGGTTCGGAAAGAGAAATGATGACAATTCCTCACTCGGCGACTGGATCGTAAATGAAGAAAAGCTCCCCGGAGGTCTTAAGAGACTATCCGATGAACTTGAAAAGATGGGAATGAAATTCGGCATCTGGTTCGAGCCTGAGATGGTATCACCGGATTCCAATCTGTACCGCGCACATCCCGACTGGGCTGTGGCTGCTCCGGGACGCACTCCCTGCAGGATGAGAAACCAGTACATCCTCGATATCACAAGAGACGAGGTAAGGGATCATGTGTACGAATCGGTTGCAGAGGTTTTGAGAAATGCAAATATCGCATACGTAAAGTGGGATATGAACAGGGCTCTTACCGATATAGGAAGTGCTGAGCTTGATGCACAGACGCTCGGAAGATTTTCATATCTGTACACTCTCGGTGTATATGATCTGATGGAAAGACTCCTTGAGGAGTTTCCGGATCTTTTGCTTGAAAACTGTTCCAGCGGCGGCGGAAGATACGATGCCGGAATGCTGTTTTATTCTCCGCAGATCTGGTGTTCCGATGATACCGATGCATTTGAAAGGCTTTCTATCCAGTCCGGAACCGCATTTGTGTATCCCTTAAGCACCGTGGGAGCGCATGTTTCGGCATCGCCCAATCATGTAACGGGAAGGGTAATGCCGTTTGACGTAAGAGGTGCGGTCGCGCTTTCGGGAACCTTCGGATATGAACTTGATATTACCGCCATTCCCGAGGAAGACAGAAATGCGATCCCCGAGCAGGTTGCAATCTATCACAGATACGGCGAGCTTGTAAGGGAAGGTGATTATTTCCGTATAGCATGTAATGCCGATCACGCCGGATACTATGATGCATGGATGAGCGTTTCCAAGGATAAGAGCAGGGCATTGCTTACATATATCCAGTGCAGGGCATATCCCGGAGGAAAGGGAAGAGTGATAAAGCTCAAAGGCCTCGATGCTGCCGCAACCTATGAAATAAAACTTGTCGGAAGCGACGATGAGAACAGCTATTGGTGCAGCAGGGACAAGAAGGCAGGCTGGGAGGCTCTTTCAACGGGCATGCTCAGCGGAAGCAGCCTTATGAATGCGGGCCTCATAATGCCGAATCTTCCGGGTGATTATGCACAGATCACCCTCGAGATAACAAAGAAGTAACGTAAACCGTTATAAAAAAACTTGCACTCACCGGGTTTTTCCCATAAAATGATTATGTTGACAAAGGCGCCGACACCAAAAATGTTGGCGTCTGTTTTTTTGGATTGAGAGGAGAAGAAAAGTGCAGCTGATTGAAACGATTAATACAGCCGTCAATAACTTCGTGTGGGGACTCCCCATGCTGGTCCTTCTTGTAGGTACCGGTATCCTTATGACCGTTCTGACCGGGTTCTTCCAGATAAGCCATATCGGACACTGGTTTAAGCACACTCTTGGCGGAATATTCAAAAACAAGCACGTGACCGCACATACTCCCGGTCATGACAAACAGATCAGCCAGTTCCAGAGTCTTTGTACCGCACTCGCGGCAACGATCGGAACGGGTAATATCGCAGGTGTGGCCGCAGCTCTTGCCACGGGAGGACCCGGTGCGATCTTCTGGATGTGGATAGTTGCATTTTTCGGAATGATGACCAATTACTCCGAGAACGTTCTCGGTATTTTTTACAGAAGAAAGAATTCCGAAGGCGAGTGGTGCGGAGGCGCCATGTATTACCTGAAGGACGGCCTGGGAAGTAAAAAGGGCTGCAAACAGATCGGTGCGGTTCTTGCCGTTCTGTTCAGTATCTTCTGCGTACTTGCTTCATTCGGAATCGGAAACATGAGTCAGATCAATTCCATAGCGGTTAATCTGAATTCCGTATTCAAACTTCCCTACATTGTTACCGGAATCGGTCTTATGATCCTTGCCGGACTCGTTATCGTAGGCGGACTCAAGAGGATCGCAAACGTGACCGAGAAGCTCGTTCCTTTCATGGCAGTTATCTATGTCATCGGATGTTTTGTGATCGTGTTCTCACATATCGGTCTTGTCGGGGAATCGTTTGCTGCGATCTTCAAGGGAGCGTTTGCACTTAAAGCCGCAGGCGGCGGTATTGTTGGACACGGCGTCAAGACCGCGGTCACCTGGGGAATGAAGAGAGGCGTTTTCTCCAATGAAGCTGGTCTCGGATCTTCCGTTATGGTACATTCCGCATCCAACGTAAAGGAACCCGTAAGACAGGGTATGTGGGGAATCTTCGAAGTATTCGCTGACACGATCGTCGTATGTACGCTTACCGCTCTTGCCGTACTTACCTCGGGAGTTATGGATCTTGAGACAGGACTTATGATCTCCACAAATGAAAAGACGGCACTTGTTGCCGAGGCGTTTGAAGGAACCCTCGGAGTTGCCGGCGGATGGTTTATAGCGATCGCGATCACTCTTTTCGCATTTTCCACCGTTCTCGGATGGAGCGTATACGGAAGCAAGGCTTTCGAGTATCTGTTCGGAACCAAGGCAATGTTAGTCTATAAGATCGTCTTCGTTCTCTTTGTTGCCATAGGTGCTACGATGGATCTTTCACTCGCATGGGATCTTTCCGATACCTTCAACGGACTTATGGCTATGCCAAACCTTATCGGCGTGATCGTTCTGAGCGGAACGGTAATGAAGATAACGGGCAATTATGTGGACAGAAAGATAAAGGGCAAAGACGTAAAGCCCATGCTGTCGGCCATTCCCGAGATCCAGAAGGAGCAGGAAGCGCGCACCGACGACGAAGAATAATAATCATATATCGCTGCATTTATTTACCGGAAAGAGACCTGAGGGTTTCTTTCCGGTTTTTCTTTTTCTTAAATACTTTTCTTAAATATTTTCCCAATTAAGTGCGTTTTTCGTATATAATATCTATGTTACGCATATCGGACACACTGACCATTCCGAAATCTTTTTTGGGAGAGACAGAGCCATATGAATAGTTACAACATCTCATATGAAGTTGCTTCGGCATTTTTCATTTCTATATGCATCGCATGCCTTATCCTGACACACAGGAGAAGGACAGCGAGATTCAAGCAATTCCTGATCCTTATGTTTGCGGTCCTTTTCGGACTGATATTTGATGTTCTCGGAGCGGTTTCGATCGACAATGCTCCCAATACCGGGCTCGCCGTCCCGATGCTGTTTAATACCCTGTATTTCTTTTTCGCCGGATATATAGGGCTTGCGTATGTCAATTACACGATCGCGTTTGTGGGAGTCAGGACAAAGTTCCACAATGTAATGCGTTATTTCCATATAGCTTTTGTCATTGCCTATGCCGTGCTTCTTGTCATTAATGTGAAGACGGGATGGATCTTTACTTTTGACGATGAATACAGATATGTATTCGGCCCTTACCATTTTATCTGCTACATTCCCGCGGGGTATTTTATCACCGGCGGATTCTTCTATATGCTTTCCAACAGAAAGAACCTGGGGCTAAGGGAGATGCTCTCCCTTTCGGGATTTGTATTTGTCATCCTCGGAACAGTTTTTCAGGCGCTTCTTCTTCCGAACGTACTCCTCACCTTCTTCTTCGGATCGCTTGCTGTGACCATCATCCTGGTATTTGTCGAAACACCGGATTACGCTTATCTCCAGGAAGCACTTGCGGATCTTGATTCCGCCAAGATAGAAGCTGAGAAGGCAAAACACGTAAAGAGCGAATTCCTTTCCTTCGTATCAAGGGAACTCAAGACTCCGATGAATACCGTGCTCGGAATGGATGAGATGATCCTCAGGGAAAGTCATGACGAGTATATAAACGGATATGCAAGGGATATTGCGACCGCCGGAAACAATCTTATGGAGACTCTCAATAAGATACTCGATTATTCGGATATCGAGACCGGCAAGCTCGAGATAGTAAATGCACCGTATAAGGTATCCACTGTTGTGAGGGAAGTTTACAAGACGGTTGTGTTCAAGTCAGAGGAGAAGGGCCTCAAGATAGGCTGTGATGTCGGCTCGCTTGTTCCGGAGGTTCTGGTCGGTGACAGCGTGCGCATAAGGCAGATCATGCTCAATCTGCTCACGAATGCGATCAAATATACCCATTCCGGAAGCGTGAACCTTTATGTGGGTTCCAATGAGATCGATGATAAGAATGTGGAGATGGAGATCCGTGTATCCGATACCGGAATCGGTATTGACGAAGAGGATCTGGAGAAGATATTCGGAACCTTCGACCGTGCGGGCGATACCCATTCAAGGAGCGGCGAAGGAGTGGGACTCGGTCTTTCGATAGTAGCAAAACTAACGGATATGATGAACGGTGAGATCAAGGCGGAGAGCACTCCCGGAAAGGGTTCCGTATTTATCGTCAAGCTTCCGCAGAAGATCGCGGAGGAATCCGATCTTATCGACAGTAACGCGGAGACCACCAGGGAAACCGGTGCGGGTGGTCCTCTTTTCAAGGCACCGAATGCAAAGGTTCTTATTGTTGATGACAATGATATCAACAGGGTGCTTGAGGCGATGCTCCTTAAGGAGACCGAGGTGCAGACGGCTCAGGTGGCCAGCGGTGAAGAGATGCTCGCAGAGCTTATGGGAACCAGCTATGATGTGGTTCTGCTCGATCATATAATGCCGGATATGGATGGTGTGGAGGCTATGAAGCGTGCAAAGCAGATAGAAAGAGTCAAGAATGCTTCGACCGCGTTTATAGCACTTACTGCCAATTCGCTTCCGGGCGCAAGGGAAGAATATTTAAGACAGGGATTCGATGATTTTGTTTCGAAACCGGTAAACGGAAGAAGGCTTGAGGAAGCTGTCATGAAGCAGCTTAATGCCTCCCTTATCCTTGAAAAAATTAGCTAAATATGCAACAATGTATTTGGGGGGAGAATCACAAGGAGAGTAGATGTATAGAGTCTATTATCTTGATCTTGCGGCGATCGTGATTCTCAGTGCAATTTTTACCGCACTCATATTCAGAAGAATGTACCGGGGGAGGGAAAACCGGGCATTTGTTAAGTATATCGTTCTTCTGCTCGTGCTTGCAACGGCAGATGTCTTTCGCATTGCTCCCTTATACTGGCTCAGGCCTCTTTCTTATTCTGTGGCATTCAGAACCATATGCTGTGCTGCATACACCTTCCTTAACCTCGTCAATTATGCCATGTATATATACATGGTGGGAAAGATGACAGGCACATTCAAAAAGATTACGACGACCCCGATTCTGGCCATTCTTTTCGGCCTTCCGGTGGCAGTCAGTGCCGTTATGATCGTTTCCAATTTCTTTACCCATAAACTGTTTTACTATGACAGGATAAGTGAATTTGACATTATGTATCACCGCGGACCGCTGATGTGGGTGATGGTGGTGGCGGGATATTATTATGCGGCATTTGCATTTGTCCACGTTGTCATATGCTTTTTCAGAAAGCGTCTGGACAAAGTCAGGTTTGCCGCACTCATGGTCGTATTTCCGATCAATATCATCTTCTTCAATCTACAGAGTTCTCACCCGAATGTTGTTGTTCAGGTATTCGGATATGCCACCACGGCACTTATCCTCAGCTTCTATGTCATAAGTCCCGAAGAGTACCTGGATATGGAAACGGGTGCTAAATCATATACCGCGTTCAGACGTACGATCGGCAATATCTTCAGCTCGAGAGATGATGCGTTTGTTATTTTCGGAAAACTTCAGAATCTCACATCAATAAGATCGGCTCTGGGATACGAAACATATCTTTCCCTGCTCAGGGATATTTCCGACAACATCTATTCAATGCTGAAGGTCGGAAAGAATGTCGACATTAATCTCTACTATCTCAAGAACGGGTTGTTTGCGTTTGTTATAAGAGGTAAATACAGTGTGGACCGTATCGAGGATATGGCGCAGGTCATGGTTCCGAAGCTGAGGGATCTGTTTGTTGTGGACGGTATCAGACTCAAGCTGGACTTTGCAATGTGCGGCGTTATGATCCCCAATGAGATAATGTCGGAAAATCAGCTCATCAGGCTGTCCGAAAGCTTTGATCATGCGGTTCCGCTCAATAAATATGTCCGTTATTCGGAGATGGTTCCCGAGAAGGAATTCGTTGTAAGAAACAATCTTGACAGGATAATCTCCGATGCGATCAAGAATAATAAGTTCGAAATGTATTATCAGCCGATCTATTCCACAAGGGACGGAAAGTTTGTATCTGCGGAAGCACTTATAAGACTTCGTGATGAACAGCTCGGATTCATTTCTCCCGCTCTGTTCATACCCGCTGCGGAAAAGAGCGGAAGCATACTTCAGATAGGTGAGTTTGTCATAAAGGATGTATGCAGATTTCTCTCGGAGAGCGACCTTGCGAATTCGGGGATCAGATTTCTGGAAGTAAACCTTTCGGTTGTTCAGTGCATGCAGGCCAATATGGCAACCAAGATCAGGGATATACTTGATGAGTACAAGATCACTCCGGACAGGATCAATTTCGAGATAACGGAGACTGCTTCCGAATATCTTGCGGATGCGGTGCTCAGAACGATGAGTGATATCTCCGATAACGGAAACGGATTCTCACTTGATGATTACGGCTCGGGATATTCAAATCTCAGCCGTGTCATGAGCTTCCCCTACAGGATCATCAAACTGGACAAATCCCTTGTTGACGGACTCGGTGATTCGAGAAGCTACGAGATCGTACGCCAGACCATAAGTCTGCTCAAGAGCCTGGGTGCGGAGATAGTTGTCGAAGGCGTGGAAGATAAGCAGAAGGCCGAATGGTTCAGCGATATGGGATGTGAATATATCCAGGGTTACTATTATGCAAAGCCCATGCCTGAGCATGAATTTATCGCATTTTGCAAGAGTTCCGCGGTAGGATGAGATAAGAAAAACCGGAAAGCACAGCTTTCCGGTTTTTTTCGTATATCGTGATCGATTCAGATGTCCAGTTTCTTATCAAGGATATTCGCGGAGATCCTGTACATCAGGACGGCAGTCACACCATAGATCAGTATATTTATGACCGGTCTGTCTATGGCAGAGATAAGGCAGCAATCCGGTCCGAACAGATCATATCCCTTGCCAAATGCCAACCATTCTGAATATGAGTACTCTATCCGTGAAAATAAATCCATGATCAGAAGATGAACATTGTACATGACTATGCCGGTTATAAATATCACTCCCTTTTTCTGGAGGATATTGTATTTTCCGCAGATCCGGCTTGATACGGTCAGCGTGAAAACAAATGACAGATAAATATTCGCGGCTATCACTGCAAAAGCAATGATAAGAACTGCAATTACCAGCACTGTCTTTGCAGCCGGTGAAGACAATCCGTTCATAGTGTAGTTGTCGACAATATCGCTGTACAGATTACCTACTCCCCAGCGTTCAACGCGTTCCTTTGCTACCGAATCGGAGATGCCGAGTCCGGTGAAAAATATGATCAGCATGATCCCCAGGCGGGCAGCTGCAAGTTTCAGATTGGAATTAAGGTGCTCATGATTCTTTACCGGAAAAGAAAGCCTCACAAATCCCTCATCGGTGAAAAGAAGGTTGTATAATCTCTTTATCATGGCAACCCCTGTCAGGACAATGATAAGTGCACCGATGAAAACAAATATCGTTTTCATGATAAAAGCGGTATCGGTGGAAGAACTGTTCGATAATGCGGTGCAGATGATCGAGAGCAGCATATATACCGCCACAAGTGAAGTGAATATAAGCATCAGTTTTCCGGTCTCATTTGATTCCAGCTTATATAATCTCTTATTCATCTGAATTCCTCCATATAAGTCTCTGCAAGTGACCTGCCGGTCTCGGATCGTATCTCTTCAACGGATCTGTGGAAAAGGATCTTTCCTTCATTTATAAAGACTGCTTCATCAAGTGCCTGCTCCACATCGCCTATCTGATGTGTAGAGATCAGAAGTGATGAGTCTTCCGGAACACATCCCAGCATGATCTTAATGATGCCCTCCTTAGCTACCGGATCGACTCCGTTAAAGGGTTCGTCAAGGATAAAGAGTCTTGCTTTTCTGGACATTGTCAGAAGTATCTGGACCTTCTCCGCATTTCCCTTAGAGAGCTTTCCGACATAGTCTTCTTTTTCAATATTCAGCTTCTTCAGATTTTCTTCTGCGATGCCTTTGTCGAAATCTTCATACATAAGTTCATACATATCCAGAAGATCGCTTACTTTGCTTCCGGCGCTGTATACGACACGGTCGGGGGAATAGGAGACCAGAGCCTTTGATCTTTCTCCGACAGGGTTACCGCATATGACGACCGAACCGGATTCGTCATGTATCATTCCCGTAAGAATCTTGATAAGCGTTGTCTTTCCGCTTCCGTTCGGTCCGAAGAGGCCGACTATCCTGCCGGAACAAATCGTCAGGTTTATATCATCAAGCGCTTTTTTCTTACCGTAGCTGTGGCTTAAGCTTTTGCATTCGACTAATGTACTCATGGCATTCTCCTCTTATAAAAGTTTGACGGCTTCTTCTTTGCTGATACCGAGTTCTTTCATCTTCGCAAGAAACTCCGCAGCAGATCTTTTGGCCAGTTCTTTTCTGGTCTTTTCTATAAGAGATTTATCATCGGTAACAAATCTTCCGCTTGTGCGCTGGCTGTATACGAGACCGATCTTCTCAAGTTCTCCGTAAGCCTTCTGCATGGTGTTGGGATTGACGGCGGCTTCTACGGCAAGATCCCTTACGGTGGGGAGTTTATCTCCCGGAGCATATTTGCCCGAGACGATATCCGATTCTATGCGTTCGACTATCTGGATGAATATTGGTTTGTCAGAATCAAGGTTCCAAGGCATCCGGTTTTCTCCTTTGTGATACGGCGCTTTGGCCGTTTGAATATCTTGTACTACTCGCATAGTACAATAATACAAAATGGAAGTCAATAGTTTTTTGTTGACAATTTTGGTTTATCGCGATAAACTGACTTTAGTTTATAGGAATAAACCAAGTGAGGTGTTGGTATGAAAGATATAGAACTCGGCGCTGTACAGGAGAGATTCGCGGATATCGTGTGGGCCAGCGAGCCTATCGGATCCGGAGATCTTGTGAAGGTATGTGAGAAGGAACTCGGATGGAAGAAGCCGACCACATATACGGTTCTCAGAAAGCTCTGTGAAAAGGGACTTATGAAGAATGAGGACGGAGTTGTGACCACTCTTATGAGAAGGGATGAATTCTACTCCGCAAAGAGCGAACAGATAATCGAGGATTCCTATGAGGGATCGCTTCCCGCTTTCATCGCCGCATTTACATCAAGGAAGAAGCTTTCGAATGCCGAGGTGGACGAGATACAGAAGATGATCGACGAGTTTAAGAAGGGAAAGAAGAAATGAGTGCAGTCTTTCTTAAAATATTAAATCTGTCTTACAGTGCTTCGTGGCTGATACTTGCCATCGCCCTGGTAAGACTTTTCATAAAAAAAGCTCCCAGGTGGATCACCTGCCTTCTCTGGGCTCTGGTTGCATTAAGGCTTCTGATGCCTTTTTCACTTGAGAGTGCCGTCAGCCTCTTGCCCAGCAGTGAGGTGGTTCCGGCCGATATCGTGACAAATGATAATCCTCACATTGAATCCGGAATATATGCATTCAACAGCGCAGTCAATCCTGTAATAGAGACGGCTATGGCTCCGGAAGAGACTGCAAGTGTAAGCCCCATGCAGATCGCTGTGGAGATCGCATGTCTTGTCTGGCTTGTCGGAGTTCTTGCGATGGCGGTATATGCGTTCATAAGCTATGCAAGGATCGTAAGAAGGGTAAGGACTTCGGCATATGTTGAAGACGGAGTGATGGAATGCGACGATGTAAAGTCGCCGTTCATTCTCGGAATCATCCGCCCCGTAATATATGTGCCATCGGGACTGGACAGCGAAACTCTCGGACTTGTGCTTGCACATGAAAGAGCTCATCTTTCAAGGCACGATCATATATGGAAGCCGCTCGGATTCATGCTTTTATCGGTCTATTGGTTCAATCCCTTAAGCTGGATCGCGTATGTCCTTCTTTGCAGGGATATAGAATCCGCATGTGACGAGAAGGTAATACAGGGTAAGGGAAAGGATTACATGGCTGCATATTCACAGGCACTTCTGGATTGCAGCGTTCAGAGAAGAAGGATCGCCGCATGCCCCGTTGCATTCGGCGAGACCGGAGTGAAGATGCGTATAAAGAATGTTCTCAATTACAAAAAGCCCGCGTTCTGGATCATCATTGTCTCTCTGGCGGTGTGTGCGGTTTTGGCTGTCTGTTTCCTTACAAATCCGAAGAAAGATGAACCTTCGGGTGAAGCACCCGGGGACGCGACCGAAAATGTTATCGTTGAACAGAGTACGACGTTTGATGAGGAAAGAGTATATTATTACAGCGGAAATCATTTTACCGGAACCGGTATGGATCCTTATAACCTTATAGATTTTTATATATCTTTTTCTCCGGACGGAACCTATACCTGGTATGAAACTCCCATAAGCAGTTTCATCGGATCCGGAACGTATTCGATCAATGACGGAGTCATTACCATGACCGATGATGCAGAGATGACCGGAACCGAAAGAGTGAACAAATTTACCATATCGGGAGAATCTATCTATTACGCAGCCGAGGGATCAGATAATTTCCACCTTGTTACGCTTGCAGATCAAGACAGATTTGTTCTCGGGGTTAATCCCATAGAAGGATGGGATAAAGCCGAAGTGACCGAGATATCTTCGACAAGGCTGGTATGGCCGACGGATAAGGATCTGGTGACAAGGGGATTCTCCATAGATGCGGACGATTATCATCCCGAAACCGATATTGCCGGCGAACCGGGAGATCCCATATATGCGTCAATGGACGGAACCATAACCGAAACGGGTTTTGATGAAAAGGATGGAAATTATATCATCGAGAAAGCAAATGGTGCTGTTACGATAACTTATTGCCATCTTGATGAAGTAAATGTAAAGATAAACGATGTTGTCACCGCAGGTGATGTGATAGGCACCATGGGTTCTACCGGAAGGTCCACGGGCCCTCATCTGGCCATCAGATTCATGTTCGGAGATGAGCCGTATGATTTCCTTCAGCTTATCGATGCACAGATTTCACACGATCTTCCCGATGAAGCATCGGACGGATTTACTTATACGTATTATTCGGAAGACGGATCGGTATATATCAGGCAGGATTACAGAACAATGAAATCGGTGATCTGCGACGGAGATCTGGTAATACCGGTGGACATATCCATGGGTACATACGGTCCGAAGATAGCAAAGTTTGATGCGGACGGAGACGGCAAGGATGAGTATCTGATCGCAGAGTGCGAAGGGACCGGTACGGGGGTATCCCGGTACGGACTCTGCATCGTGGATGATAAGGGCTCAGGATATCAGATGACCAGATATGACAGCGATTACTTTGCCCGTCTTCTCGAGGATAATATCGGTTATGATTATGATTCCGCAAGAGGAGAATTTCTGGTTTATGAGATATTGCCGCCGATGCTTAACAGATGGGACGGAGAAAGAGTAAAGCCTTTCCCGAGACATGATGAACTTGAAAAAATAGTCTGGTCGGATATCATCGGATTTGAATTCAGGGACGGAGAAGTGTATCTGACCGCACCCACAGGTTATGTCTATAAGGACAGTCCTGTTCCGGATTATGAGAGAGCGGTGATAGTGTCTGTGAAGCTGTACATCGATGAGGATTCCGATATAGCTCCGATGTGGTACTATTTTGAATTGAGCGAATAACGAAAAAGCTGTACACCTGAAGTGTACAGCTTTTTTAGCGGAGACGGAGGGATTCGAACCCTCGTGCCCCGGAGGGCAAACGCATTTCGAGTGCGCCCCGTTATGACCGCTTCGATACGTCTCCAATATCGGCATTTTCATGCCAACTCCAATAATATATATGTTTTTTTCGGATGCGTCAATGCGAAAAGTTCAGCCGTATGACTGCATCAGTCTTTTGGCGGAGCAGAGCCCAGCTTGTTGATCGCGATCCTGATAGGTCTGTATAGGACCAGCATAATGGTAAAGTTTCCGATCCCGTGTACAACATCGTAGGGAATTCCTGCGATCCACCATGCAAAGCCTGCCTTGAGCCCTGCTTCCAGCGTTTTGACATGGTTGAAGAAAATGACCTGGGCCGGGGTGCATAAGGCTCCGAAGGCAAGACCGAAGAAACCGGATAAAAGAGCCCAGAAAAGGGCTGAATCGTTTTTTCTGGATATGAGGGAAGCGATCATCAGTATGGGCCAGACATACAGGTACATGATGACCCATACATGAGGGCCGTAGAGTGATGCTTCAATAGCAACGAATATGGGAACGATAAAAAGGGCTTTGCCACCCAGTAAGAGAGTGAACATCACAAGCCAGAAGGAAGTCAGCTCGATATTTGGCAGGAAAGCAAGTGCCACCTTGCAGCTTTCTATAAGAGCGACTGCCATCCCGATATATGCGATATCTATTATCCTAAATCCCTTTTTCATATAAGAAACGAAAAATATTTACCAATCTGAAAATATTAAAAAGGCGGAGTTGAAGCTCCGCCTTTTTGAGATCATCTTAAGCTGCTTCGTAGACGATCGAATAGGTGTCTCCGTCATTGACGGGCTGTGAATCGATGCCGTAGTTTCCGTATTCGCCGTTAACATAGAATGCCCAGTAAGCATTGTCCTCGGCATAGATAGCCTGCTCATCGTTGACAACCTCTACCATCATACCGAATTCGCTCTCTGTTCCGCTGTAGGTAAGGCCCTCGGTCTCATCCATAGCCTCTCTGAGATACTCGGCATCGGTGGATACTTCATAGGTGACGGTGTTGCCGTCGGAACCGGTAACCTCGATGGTGATGTTCTTGCTTCCTGCAGATTCGAAGCCTGCGGCACTTTCATATACGATGCCGAACTTGTCACCGTCATTAACGGGCTGTGAATCGATGCCGTACTGTCCGTACTCACCGTTTACGTAGAATGCCCAGTAAGCGTTGTCCTCTGCGTAGACGGCCTGCTCGCCGTTAACAACCTCTACCATCATACCGAACTCACTCTCGGTTCCGCTGTAGGTGAGGCCTTCAGCTTCATCCATAGCCTGTCTGAGATACTCCGCATCGGTAGCAACTTCGTATGCTACGGTTTTTCCGTCCGCATCGGTAACTTCGATGGTGATGTGCTTGCTTCCGTCTGCAGCGGGAGCGGGATCCTGCGTTTCGTCCTCTTTTACTTCGGTCACTGCCTCGGTGGCAAGTGTTTCGGCAGCGGGCTGGGGCTTCGGACGGTTAAGGTTCCAGATCACAAGGAGAATTGCGATAACCGCAACAAGTGCGACCAAGCCGATGATAAGTCCTGTCTGTTTCTTTTTCATTTTTCATAAACTCCTTTAACTTAATACTGAGATATATGCTAAAAAACGCCCCGTGAGTCTTCCCACGGAGCGTTAAGCAAACCAAAACAGACACTTATGCAGACTGCAAAAGTGCATCTTCGGTCCCTTACCCATTACGCGGGGCTTTGGATCTTAACTACAGGCAGGTCTTTCGGCTGGGGTTTTTGACGGCTGTTTCCGGCCTTCTCGCATTACTGCAATGGGCTCATCTGCCGGGACGAGCGTGGAACAGTCAAAACCGACACGGCGACGCGTTCGTGCGGGAATCTCACCCGCTTCCCTATTCTCCCTTATCCGCATCACTTAGGATCCGGCCCGGATGAGGGCACCTGTAATGTCAGGATATATTTACGGCAAAGATACTATCATAATGCTAAAAAATGTGCAAACATCGCAATAAATGATATAATTAAGAAGTTCTGAAGTTCATTTTTCATGGAGGACTCTCATGGCAGAAAAGACCGTAAAGAAGACCTCGTCAGGCGAAAGCACTTCAAAGAAAAGCACCTCTTCCAAGAAATCCACGGAAAAGTCCCGGACCATAACTCTGGAAAACAAAAATGCGGTTACCAGATTCGTTACCATCACGGATATGAGAGCCGCCATTTCCAATCTCTCGGAGATCCATATGGAGCCCTATGATGTCATAGAAGGCTTCGGCGTAAGACCGGGAATGTATGAGCTGAACGGTGCCACGGCCATACCTACGGGTGTCAACTTTACCATATCCTCCAATCAGGCATATTCCTGCGAACTCCTTCTTTTTAAAAGAGAAAGCAATAAGCCCTATGCGGTCATTCCTTTCCCCGAAAGCTACCGCATAGGAAATGTGTGGTCGATGATAGTTTTCGATATCGATATCGAGGACTTTGAATATGCGTACAGATTCGACGGCCCCTTTGATGAAAAGAAGGGACTTATCTTCGATAAGAACAAGGTCATCCTGGATCCGTATGCCAAGGCGGTCACGGGACAGAGCGTCTGGGGCACCCACAATCCCGGAATGTACAAGGCCCGCGTGGTCAAGAATAATTTCGACTGGGGAAGACTGACCAGAAAGCACAAGAACATGGAAGATCTCGTGATCTATGAGATGCATGTCAGGGGCTTTACAAGGGACAGATCCTCGGATACGGGCGACAAGGCGGGTACCTTCGCCGGAATCATGGAAAAGCTTCCCTACCTTAAGGACCTCGGAGTAAACGCTCTGGAGCTCATGCCCATATTTGAATTTGATGAGACACTGGATCACCGTGATTTCTACGGACGTGAGCTGGTGGATTACTGGGGATACAATACGGTTTCCTTCTTTGCCCCCAATACCAGCTATACCTCGGCGCTGGAATATAACCGCGAGGGCACCGAACTCAAAGAGCTCATTAAGATGTGCCATGAAAATGACATCGATGTCTTTTTGGATGTCGTGTTCAATCATACCGCGGAGGGTAACGAGCAGGGACCTGTTTTCTCCTTTAAGGGGATAGACAACAATATTTATTATCTGCTGACACCGGACGGGCATTACTACAATTTCTCCGGCTGCGGAAACACACTCAACTGTAACCACCCGATAGTCCAGAACTTCATTCTCGACTGTCTCAGGTACTGGGTGACCACTTATCATATAGACGGATTCCGATTCGATCTTGCATCCATTCTGGGAAGGAATGAGGACGGCTCACCCATGAGCAAGCCCCCCCTCCTTCAGAGCCTTGCCTACGATCCCATACTCGGAAAGGTAAAGCTCATCGCAGAGGCATGGGATGCGGGCGGACTCTACCAGGTGGGAACATTCCCTTCATGGAACAGATGGGCGGAGTGGAACGGCAGATACAGGGATGATATGAGATCCTTCCTCAAGGGCGATCAGGGCAAGGCTTCCGATGCCGCAAGAAGGATGATGGGATCCCCGGATCTGTATATCCCCGAGGTGAGGGGACATAATGCGTCCGTTAATTTCCTCAACTGTCATGACGGCTTCACCCTTCATGATATGTACACTTACAATGTCAAGCACAATGAGGAAAATAACTGGAACAATACCGACGGAGCCGATGACAACAGGAGCTGGAACTGCGGTATCGAGGGTGAGACCAGCGATCCGGAGATCAACAAGCTCAGAAGACGTATGGTCAGGAATGCGGCAGCGGTGCTCATGATGAGCCGCGGAACTCCGATGTTCTTCATGGGAGACGAGTTCGGCAACTCCCAGGGCGGCAATAACAATGCTTACTGCCAGGATAACAATATCGCATGGCTCAACTGGAAGGATCTGGACTCGAACAGGGATCTGCATGATTTCTTCAAATCCCTGATCAGGTTCAGGATGGAGCATGACTGCATCAGGAAGAACTGCGGGAACGATGCATTCGGCTTCCCGGGAATGTCGGTACATGATACGGATGCGTACAGGTGCGATTTCTGCGATTACTCGCATTATGTGGGAGTAAGGTTCGCCGGATATCCCGGCAAGCTGAGCAAGAACTATCCACAGGCGGTTTTCATTGCCGTCAACGCTTACTGGGAAGACCTTGATGCAACCCTTCCGGCACTTCCCGAGGGAAGCGGATATACATGGGCGCTTGTTGCGGATACATTTCTGGAGAGACCGTTTGACACCGCCAGGGAAAGATGCGGAGGATCCTTCAGGATAAATGCAAGGAGTGTCAGGATATATGAGACCACACTTGCGATTGAGTGATGTTAAGCGGGATTAAACCTGACTTAAGTTGAAATAAAACTTTCAAACGAGTATATTATTAGGGCATTTACAATGAATTCCCACTAAGGAGAATACTATGGCTATTAAATGGATTAATTACGATCAGCTCGATGCTTCAGCCAAGCTCGCATCCGATGCACCCGCAGACCTTACCAAGGTCATGACTGCGGAAAGAGTACAGAAGTATTCCGCGAAGATGGCGGCAGGCATGGATTTCAACTATGCCGCAAAGAATGTCGACGATACCATTCTCAAGGATCTTCAGAAGCTTGCGGACGAAGCCGGACTTGTTGAGAAATTTGAAGCTCTCTATAACGGAGAGGTTATCAATACCGGAGAGAACAGACTCGTTCTTCATCACCTTACAAGAGGACAGCTCGGAAATAAGGTCGAAAAGGACGGCGTAGACAAGAGAGCCTTCTATGTAGAGCAGCAGAACAGGATCGCAGAGTTTGCAAAGAAAGTACACTCAGGCGATATCGCCAACGAAAAGGGCGAGAAGTTCACCACTGCCGTACAGATCGGTATCGGCGGATCCGACCTCGGCCCCAGGGCTATGTACCTTGCGCTTGAGAACTGGGCAAGAGTTAACGGCTTCCTTAAGATGCAGGCTCAGTTCATATCAAACGTAGATCCCGATGATGCAGCAGGCGTACTTGCAAATGTTGACGTAGCTCATTCGATCTTCATACTCGTATCCAAGTCGGGAACCACTCTCGAGACCCTTACCAACGAAGCTTTCGTTAAGGATGCTCTTAAGAAGGCAGGTCTCGATCCCGCAAAGCATATGATCGCGGTCACTTCCGAGACCTCACCTCTTGCCGGAAACAGCGATTATCTCGATGCGTTCTTCATGGATGATTACATCGGCGGAAGATATTCTTCAACCTCAGCCGTAGGCGGTGCGATCCTTTCACTCGCATTCGGTCCCGATATCTTCGCAAGATTCCTTGACGGTGCGGCTGCTGAGGATAAGACCGCTACGGAAAAGGACATCCTTAAGAACCCCGACCTTCTCGATGCACTCATCGGCGTATATGAGAGAAATGTTCTCGGATACGGCTCCACCGCCGTTCTTCCTTATTCACAGGCTATGAGCAGATTCCCCGCTCATCTCCAGCAGCTCGACATGGAGTCCAACGGAAAGAGCGTTAACCGTTTCGGAGAGCCCGTTGACTATGTGACCGGTCCCGTTATCTTCGGAGAGCCCGGAACCAACGGACAGCACTCCTTCTATCAGCTCCTTCACCAGGGAACCGATATCATTCCTCTTCAGTTCATCGGATTCAAGGAGAGCCAGCAGGGCGTTGATGTCGACATCCAGGGAAGCACCAGCCAGAAGAAGCTCTGCGCAAACGTAGTTGCACAGATCATGGCATTTGCAGGCGGAAAGGCTGACGACAATAAGAACAAGAACTTCGCAGGAAACAGACCTTCAAGCATCATCGTAGGCGAGAAGCTCACTCCCGAAGCACTCGGCGCACTTCTTGCACACTTCGAGAACAAGGTCATGTTCCAGGGCTTCGCATGGAACCTCAACAGCTTCGACCAGGAAGGCGTTCAGCTCGGTAAGGTCCTTGCAAAGAAGGTTCTTGCACACGAGACCGACGGAGCACTCAAGGCTTACAGCGATCTGTTCGGGATCTGAAACAACATCAATATACTTTAAGAGTCAGGAGATAGCTTCTCCTGACTCTATTTTTATATTTGCGGGTGACGCAAAATGTATGAGGATTCGAGCTTCGTCGTCTGCGTTAGAAACGGCCGCCCGGCCTGAACGAAGTGAATGGCCTGCGGCATGAGCTGAAACTTACGTCGTACAAGTTTCGCGCCTGACGACGAAAAAGCGAGAAGACTCATACATTTCGCGTTAACCGCTTAAGCAACAAAAGAGTCAGGAGAAGTTATCTCCTGACTCTTTATGAAATGCTTAGGTATTAAAGGAGTTCCTGGAATCCCTTGACGTAAAGGTGTCTGGGAATACCGTCAACCATGATGGGTGCTACGTCGCCCTGGATAAGAGGTCTTACGTAGGTTACGAACTCGGAAGTAACATAGGTGCCTTCCTTGGTGATCCACTCTCTGGGAACGAGTCTCTCATCGTTAGCGATCTTGTGAACGTCCTTAACCTCGGTACCTGCCTGATAAGGATCGTCGGAAAGTCTCTTGAAGACTACCATCTTTCCCGAATCGCCTTCGTCAGCTGCCTTCATTGCGGCACCGCCTACCTCGTATGCTTCGAGGATATCGATTCTGGATGCGCAGTGTGAAGCTGCTCTCTGAAGGGTTGAAAGCTCGATAGCTCTGGTCTTGCAGCCGATCTCCTTAGCTACAACATTTGCAAGATATGTAGCGGTTCCGGTGAGCTGCTTATGTCCGAATGCGTCGACATACTCGATTCCGTCGGTCATCTCGGAAACATACTTACCCTCTGCGGTACGGATACCTTCGGATACGCACATAACGATTGACTGCTTGGTCTTGAGGAGATCCTTACACTTGTCAACGAATGACTTAACATCGAAAGGAATCTCGGGAAGATAGATAGCATCGGGTCCGTCGCAGTCCTCGCTCTTTGCAAGAACGGAAGCGCCGGTGAGCCATCCTGCATTACGTCCCATGATCTCAACGATGACAACCTGGCCGTGTGCGGTCTCAAGGCTCCATCCGTCGCGGATGATCTCCTTAACGGAAGTACCGATGTACTTAGCTGCGGAGCCGTATCCGGGAGTGTGATCGGTAAGTGCAAGGTCATTATCAATGGTCTTGGGGCATCCTACGAATCTGATCGCAGATCCGGAGATGATTGCATAATCGGAAAGCTTCTTGATGGTATCCATCGAATCGTTTCCGCCGATGTAGATGAAGCAGTCGATCTCGAGCTCATCGAGCATCTTGAAGCTCTTCTCGTAAAGTTCCTT
>JAEEQL010000158.1 GCA_016285265.1 Lachnospiraceae bacterium | reverse complement strand
CTTTCAAATGATGAAACAAAATCTCTTGTCACCGGATCCGGAAGACATAGGTCATAGATTTTCTCATCGATCTCTTTCAGCTCATATCCGGCAGGCAGTGCTGCTGCTATCTTTCTCAACATAGCTTTATCAAAGCGGGTATCCTTTTTGACGGCGTACCTCTTCACCTTCTTTGCCGCAGGAAAGCACTCTTCAATACAGGCTTCCCACGCCTTATTCTGCGGCACCATGATCACAAAGCCTTCCGCTTTATTGATCACAAGTTCCCTGTCCGGTTCTCCCGCATAAAAAGCAAAGCATCCCACATAAGCCATTGCTGACTTAGGGTGCTCTATATCCGTAACAAAGATTTTTCCCATTACTTTCTGCAGGCAGGAATAGATCAGGGTTTCCTCCCAGCCTTCGAAAAGCTTGTTTACCTTTGATGGATCTGTTAAAACATTTATCATTTTTTATTCTCCAAACGAATATCCATGTATTTCCGAAGCTTGTCCTCAAAGCGAGTTCCGCCGCTACTCTGAACGCTTCCTTTGTTACTTTGTACATGCCCCTGTATCACATCTGCTTTTCTGTTCTGGTAAGAACCATCCCTTCTGTTGATGAAGCAAATCCAAGCTTTTTATATAAAGGACGTCCTTCCTCTGTAGCATCAAGACTGATCTCTGTAACTCCGCGCTTCCAGGCCTCGTCGATCAGCATTGATACCATTTTCTTCGCGATGCCCTGCCTCTGCCATTCTTTCATCGTATATACATTCATGAGATGGGCTCTCTTTCCTGTCGGATGATCGAAGGTCGGCATCATGTACATATAGCAGATCGATGCGCAGCCGATCACCCGGTTCCCATCCATAGCAAGAACCGTTGTATGATCTCCCTTTTCAAAATACTCCCTGCTGCACCTGATCAGTTCATCATCATACTCATATTTACTGTCCAATTTATTGACCACCTTAAGCATTTCGAGTCTGCTGCTCATCAAAAGGTCCATATCGTCAGCGGTTGCGATCCTGTATTCCACAGCATAGCTCAGCCGGTCGGGCAGATGATGAAGATACATATCCAAGGCATCCGTACTTTCTTCCAGAACCTTCATCAGTCCTTTATCCGGATAGGAGTGATTATCATGATAATCTGTTTCACCTTCGGATCTTATTTCAAAAGCAAGCTTCTCTTCATCCGTCGAAAACCCGGCACTTACACCTTCTTTATTTCCTCTTGCATCAAGCCGGATCCACTTCTCGAGCGTGCTCACATAAACCGTATTCATTGCATGAATACAATAACCTGTATCAGGCGCATCCCCGAGAGTCAGCCGCTGATAGGAAAAGCCTGCAGGAATACCGTTTGCTCTAAGCAGTGCCGCAAGAAGATTCGCCTTCGCCCAGCAGATTCCCACAGCTTCACGAAGCGTATCACTTGCGGAAACCGTAACCCGTCTGTCCTGTGCATCCCAGGAATGCTTTATCTCATCTCTTACAAAATGATATGTATTTCTTATGAGTGATAATTCATCCGGCGACTCATTTCCCAATCTCTCAGCCAGACTTTTAACAGCCGGATCATCATGATCCACATATTCGGTTTTTTCCAAAAATTCGTTATACATATTCGCTTACCAATCGGGTTATTCCTGATACGCCTCTCTCCGGATTTTTCTCATCCGTGACCACACATTATCTCCGTAATTACTGAGCATGACGCTGATCATCCCGTTATTGGGATTATACTCGGAGATCGCACTCACTCCGTCATCAATGCCCTGCATATAAACATAATCCTGTCCCCCGGGATTATCGATGATCCACACGCCAAAGCCGTAATATCCTTCTTCCGGGTCTTTCCCGTCACCGCTCTGTTTGGAAAACATCTCCGATACCATTTTCTCAGAAAGCAGCTTATGTCCGATCAGGCTCTTCCAGAATTTAACGATATCATCTACGGTAACAAATGCTCCTCCGTCACCGGTGCCCTTGGCACCAACGGAATAGATATTTGTGCGATAGTCTTTTGTATCAGGACAATAGATATAGCTGTTTGCGCATCTTGCAGGCAGTTTATCAAATGCGAAATATCCTGTGGAATCCATCCCGCAGGGATCGAAAACATTTCTTTTCAGATATATGTCAAAATCCAGGCCCGTGATCTTCTCTATGATCATAGCAAGCAGTACATACCCGGAATTATTGTACTGAAATCTCTCACCCTTTGGATACATCATGGGTTTGTCTATGAACAGCGGGAGCACATCCGTATTATGTCTTATCCTGTAATTAGGATAATCTGTCCAAAGAGCCTCATAATCATCCATGACCGACTCATCGAAATAATCCGGAACGCCGGAAGTATGGTTCAAAAGCTGCTTCACGGTGACACCCGGATCAATGCTTTTCAGATCGATATCAAGGATAGTCCCAAGAGTATCTTCAAATCCCAGTTTCCCTGCTTCGATCAGCTGAAGGATCCCCACAGCAACAAATGTCTTACCCATGGATGCAGTTGCAAATCTTGTGTTCAGCGTATTCGGTATCTCATTCGCCAGATCCGCAAAACCACTGCTGTAACTCAAAAGCAGCTCTTCATTTCGAATGATATACGCATTTCCTCTGAATTCCTTATCCATTTCTATTTTCATATCGAAGCTCTTCTCCCACAGATTACTGATCCATCCCTATCCACTGTATGAAAGCCGTCTTGTCACTGCTGTTATATCCGGCCTGCTCGTAGAAATGCAGCGTCTCCGCTTTCTTTGATCCGGTAAGCAACATCATTTTATAACAGTTTTCTTGCTCAGCAATTTTCTTTGCATATGCCAGGCATTCTCCTGCATAGCCCTTTCCTCTGTGATCAGCGTGCGTTACTACATTTTCAACAAAGGCATAAGGTCTTACATTCCTTGTAAGATTCGGTATGATCACGCATACGCAGGAGGATACGATCTGACCGTCCATCTCGTTCACAATCAGATGATGATTCGGATCTTCAAGGATCTGATCCCATGTTTTCTCCAAATGCTTATCATGTACCGGAATACGGTCTTCATGTAAGAACAGATATAGCTCAAGCAATGCATCCAGATCTTCTTTTACGACTTCCCGTACCATACGAAACACCCCGCGTCCGTTATTATTACCCTATCCTGTCAAACGCCTCTGAAAGCCGGGTAATACTCTCCACACCTTCAGGAATACTCTTTCCGAAGCGGTTCAGCCACAGGGCTCTGATCCCGACCTTTGCCGCGCCATGCACGTCACTGCTGACGGAATCACCGATATGGATCACTTCATCCGGTGACAGACCGCTTGAGCTCAATGCAAGTTCAAATAATCCTTTCCCCGGTTTATAACTCTTTGCATCCTCGGAAGTAAACACTCCCGCCGGATGCAGATCATGATATGCGATCGCCTGTAAGACGTCGGAAGTATCAATGTTAGAAACCACATATACCGGCAGAGGACTCTTTTCGAAAAACTCCTTCGAATCTTCAAAGATCGGCGGTTTGACCCAATGGGCGAACATCATATTGCTCAGTTCTTTTGCATCGGCATCGGAACCGAAGCGCTCCAAAGTATGTACTAATGATCTTTCCTCCAGAGCCCTCTGTGTTTCAAAGCTTTCACCAAAGGAATTCATAAACATGGTCTGAAAATCCTTCCACCAGAATGTATCCACTTCCGAAGGATCTTCCACTCTTCCGCTTTTGCATATGATATCCGTGATCTTTTTGATCACTTCACCGTCTTCATGTACGATGGTTCCATAAAAATCCACGAAAAATGCTTTGATACTCATATGTACAATCCCCTTTCAATCATCCCGAAGTGCTTCATCAACACTTGGAAATCTGCCTAACTGTTTCGGTGTTGTTTTCTTCAGGCAACCTTTCCCGGATTTAACATTCGTCCTTATCATTTACGTTGATTCAGCTTTGCCCTAATCCGGCATACGGTATCGATCCGATGAGACAGCGTGCGGCACCCTCAATATCTTCGTAATCAAGCTCTTCGCCTTCTCGTTCACAGCATTCAAACTCATCAACGATATTCTCGATCAGCACCATATCGATAAACAGCGGCAGCTTCTTAAGCATCTCCTCCGGAATATCTGTTTCGCTCCTGTAGCCCTGCAATTGAAGTTCGAAGCATTGCTGCATCAGTTCGAAGCGCTTGACCGGATCGTTTTCCTGCCTTGTCCAGCCTTCGTTATGAATCCAGAGATTAGCAAGATCGAACATATACCAGCAGTTTAAACAGTTGTCAAAATCGAATACTGTAATCGCACCCGTATCCATATCGATATGGTAGTTGCCATCGCTGTAATCAAAATGCACCAAACCATAGCAACTTTTGTCTTTCGGGAGCATATTGAATTTTTCCAAACGCTCTGCAATAGCCTTCTTCAAT
>JAEEQL010000036.1 GCA_016285265.1 Lachnospiraceae bacterium | reverse complement strand
CGGCAGTTATATGAAGCAGCTTTACATGGTGTTTCAGGATTTCTGCCTTCTCGGATTTTCGATAAAAGAAAACCTGATCTGTGACAGGCCGGATAAGGTTCAGGACAGCGAGCTGATACCACTCATCGAAAGAGTGGGACTTAAGGACAAGGTCGATTCGCTTCCCATGGGTCTTATGACCCCGGTATTCAGGTATTACGACCAGAGCGGCTTCGAACCTTCCGGAGGCGAGCAGCAGAAGATCGCCATGGCAAGGGCATTGTACAAGGACGGCCCGGTGCTTATCCTGGATGAACCTACTGCGGCACTTGACCCTGTCGCCGAAAAAGAGATATATGAGCAGTTTAATACCATGGTCAGGAATAAGACGGCCATATTCATATCCCACAGGCTGGCATCCTGTAAATTCTGCGACAGGCTTCTGGTCTTCAAAGACGGCGAGATAGTCGAGAGCGGCACCCATGAAAGGCTCCTTGCTCTCACTAACGGGCTTTATGCGAAGATGTACAGGTCGCAGGAGAATATGTACTGTTGAGAAGGCACGGAAAAAGCAGATTTTCAGAGGCGGAACGAGGCATTCGTTCCGCCTTTATTTTGTTCAAAAATTTGGCATTTTGTGGTAAAATAGATTGACTATTTATGTGAGTTAGTGAAGGGAAACCTGTGGCCGGAAAAGACCTCATAAAAGCATATGTCGACGGATCGTTCAATGCAGAGACCGGAGTCTATTCTTTCGGCTGCGTGTTTTTACCCGAAGACGGTACCGTAAGGGTACTTTGCGGCAGCGGAAACGACCCTGAAAATGCAAAGCAGAGAAACGTCACGGGTGAGATGCTCGGATCCATGAATGCGGTCCTTTGCGCCATAAAGAGCGGATATAAGGCCATAGAGATCTATTACGATTACCAGGGAATAGAAAGCTGGGTAACGGGTGCATGGAAGAGCAAGAACGACCTTACAAGATCCTACTCTATGACCATGAAGGGCTGGATGAGCCACATAGATATCAGATTCAGGAAAGTAGATGCCCACACGGGAGTTAAGTATAACGAGCTTGCCGACAAGATGGCCAGGAAGGGTTCCGAAGCTGTCGGCATACCCGAGACCCGCCGCATAGAGGATATGGAGATATGGACTCAGGAAAAATAAGACTCAATAAATTCCTTGCCGAGTCCGGCGTATGCTCGAGGCGTGAAGCGGACAGGCTCATTGAAGCCGGAAAGGTCATGATAAACGATCATGTCGCAAGGGTCGGGGAAGGCGTACTGCCGGGCGACCGCGTAGAGTATGAGGGAAGAGTGCTCAAGGGAAAGAAAGCCACCGTGGTGCTTGCCTTCTACAAGCCCAAAGGGGTAACGACTTCCGAAAAGGACGAACATGCGGACAGGCTCATAACCGACTATATAGATTATCCCGTAAGGGTCACCTATGCGGGAAGACTCGATAAGGATTCGGAGGGACTGATCCTTCTGACCAATGACGGAGATCTCATCGACCATATGATGAGAGGAGCCAATCTCCACGAGAAAGAATACATCGTTACCGTTGATAAGGAGCTGACCGAAGAAACTGCGGAAAAGCTCAGAAAGGGAATCTATATCCCTGAGCTTAAGGTCAGGACCAGGCCGTGCAAGGTTGTCATCAGGGACAAGGTCACGATGTCGATAACCCTCACTCAGGGGCTTAACCGCCAGATCAGGCGTATGTGTGAGCAGTTGGGCCTCAAGGTCAAAAAGCTTAAGAGGGTAAGGGTCATGAATGTGACGCTCGGAGGGCTTAAGTCCGGACAGTACAGAGAACTTACCGAATCAGAGATCAAGGGTTTATGGCAGACGAAATAAAGATAAACAGGATAAAGGAATTAAACGCTGTCCTTAAGAAAGCATCCGAGGATTATTATGCCAAGGATGAATCGCCTCTTTCCGACAGGGAATATGATGCTCTCTACGATGAACTGGTAAAGCTCGAAGAAGAGACCGGGGTCATCTTAGCGGGAAGCCCGACGCAGACCGTAGGCTACGAAGCTGTCGATGAACTTCCGAAAGAGCGCCACCCTTCACCGATGCTTTCACTGGGCAAGACCAAATCGAGAGAGGAACTTGCGGACTGGCTCGGAGACCATGAAGGGGTCCTAAGCTGGAAGCTTGACGGACTTACTGTTGTCCTTACTTATGAAAACGGTGAACTTTCCAAAGCCGTCACCAGAGGAAACGGAGAGATAGGCGAAGTCATAACCCCCAATGCAAGGGTATTCGATAATGTCCCTCTGAAGATCTCCTTTGCCGGAGAGCTCGTTGTAAGAGGCGAGGCCGTTATTTCATATAAGGATTTTGAGAAGATAAACGCATCGATAGTAAATGATGCGGATAAGTATAAGAACCCCAGGAATCTCTGCAGCGGATCCGTAAGACAGCTGGATTCGAAGATAACCGCAGGAAGACACGTAAGATTTGTTGCTTTCAATCTTGTTTCCGCGGACGGTGCGGACAAAGCTGTTCTCGCATCAGCGGACGGAAGACTTTCTTTCCTTGAATCGCTGGGCTTTGAAGCGGTTGAAAGAATGAAGGTTACATCCGCAACCGTGGTCGATGCGGTCGGAGATTATGAGAAGAGGATCGCAGGATACGACATTCCTTCCGACGGTCTTGTGCTCACTTATGAAGATGTTAATTACGGGATTTCCCTCGGAAGGACCGCAAAGTCTCCCAGAAATGCGATAGCATTCAAATGGGCCGACGAGACTGCCGAGACAACCCTCAGGGAGATCGAGTGGAGTGCGAGCAGAACGGGTCTTATAAATCCCGTTGCGATATTCGATCCGGTCGAACTCGAAGGCACGACCGTGACCAGAGCTTCCGTACATAATGTCAGCATAGTGAGGGAGCTTAAGCTTGGCATCGGTGACCGTATCACAGTTTACAAAGCCAATATGATAATTCCCCAGATTGCGGAGAATCTGACAAAAAGCGGTAATGTCACCGTTCCGGATAAATGTCCCGTATGCGGTGCCGTAACCGAGATAAGAGCACTCAATGAAGCAGAGAGCCTTTACTGCACCAATGCGGAGTGCCCCGCAAAGCAGATCAAGACATTCTCACAGTTTGTATCGAGAGATGCTCTTAATATCGAAGGACTTTCCGAGATGACCCTCGAAAAGCTGATCGATATGGGATTCATTAAAGAGTTCACCGATCTTTTCCGGCTGGACAGATATAAAGAAAAGATCGTAAATATGGAGGGCTTCGGAGATAAGTCCTATTCGAATCTTATCGAGTCGGTAGCCGCAGCTTCGAAGACAACCCTTCCGAGATTTCTTTTCGGACTCGGTATCCCCGGCATAGGTGTTGCAAACGCCAAGGTCCTTGCGAAAGCATTCGACTACGATATCGAGAAGATAAGAAAAGCATCCGCAGAGGAACTGTCCGAGGTCGAGGGCATCGGCGATATCATGGCCGGCGATATCACAAAGTTCTTTGCCGATGCTGACAATAACCGTAAGATTGACGCAGTGCTTGCAGACCTCACGCTTGAGGTCCCCGTTAATACTTCTGCGCAGAATCTGTCGGGACTTACCTTTGTCATAACCGGAAGCCTTGAAAAGTTCGAGAACAGGAATGCCCTTAAAGCAGAGATAGAAAACAGGGGAGGCAAGGTCGCCGGAAGCGTATCCGCCAAGACCACGGCACTTATCAATAACGATGCCGCTTCCGCTTCGTCCAAGAACAAAACCGCAAAGAGCCTCGGAGTTACGATCATCACCGAGGATGATTTCATAAATACTTATCTTAAGGAGTGATGTCAGATGCCCATTAAGGTGCAGAGCGAGCTGCCCGCCAGGCAGATACTTGAAACAGAAAACATATTCGTGATGGATGAAAACCGCGCGATGCATCAGGATATAAGACCTCTTAAGGTTCTGATCCTGAACAACATGCCGGTCAAGCAGGATACCGAGCTCCAGCTTCTCAGAGCTCTTTCGAATACCCCGCTCCAGGTTGATGTGACGTTCATGATGACGGAGACCCATGTATCGAAGAATACATCGGCTTCACATCTCAACAAGTTCTATGTGACCTTCGATGAGATCAAGGATCAGAACTTCGACGGAATGATCATCACCGGTGCACCCGTGGAGGATATCTCCTTTGAGGAAGTCGATTACTGGGATGAGACCGTCAAGATACTGGACTGGGCCGATAAGCATGTGACCAGTGTGTTCCACATCTGCTGGGGAGCACAGGCGGGCTTTTACCATTATTACGGAATAGACAAAAGACAGCTTCCCGAGAAGCTTTTCGGAGTATTCGAACACAGGGTCCTTAACCGCAAGATCCCTCTTGTGAGAGGCTTCGATGATGTGTTCCTTGCACCTCATTCAAGGCATACGGACACTCCTTCCGAGGCACTTAAGGCATGTCCCGAGCTGACGATACTTGCAGAGTCCGACAGAGCGGGAGTGTATCTTGCAATGGCTGAGAACGGACACAAGATATTCGTGACCGGCCACTCCGAATATGACCGTATGACTCTTAAGAACGAATATGACAGGGACAAGGGAAAGAGAGATGATGTGAGACTTCCCGAGAATTATTTTCCCGGTGACGATCCCGAGGCAAGACCTCTTCTTACGTGGAGGAGCCACTCGAACAATCTCTACAGCAACTGGCTGAATTACTACGTATACCAGGCAACACCTTACGATGTTTCAACTATCGGTTCCGAACGCTGATATATCTGCAGTCCGGGGGGAGAGATAGTCTGAGATAAAAAGTGAGCGGAGGATTTGAGATGAAGAAAAGAAAATCGCTGAAAAAAATCATTTTGGGCAGAGTGCTGATCGCGGTAACCATCATAATCATCATAATTACCGAGTTCAGTATGAACAGACAGTCGGAGCAGATAAGGGATCTGTCCGTATCGCTGCTCACACGTGAATCGGTAACGTATTCACATGAGATCTACAACTGGTGGAGCCTCATAGAGAGCAGAGTACAGCAGACTGCCGATATATGGAAGAGTTCTCCGGATATGTCGTACGATGAAGCACGAAATATGCTCCTTGATCTTACCGCAGCTGATCCCGATTCCCAGGATATCTATGTTGCTTACGGTAAGGATATGACTTTCCTTGACGGTTCCGGATGGATACCCGATGATACCTTTGATTTCACAGACAGGCCCTGGTATAAGGGTGCGATCGCAGCAGGCGGAGAGCTTTATGTTTCCGATCCCTATGTGGATGCATCTACCGGAAAGACCTGCCTTGCATGTTCCGTTGAGCTTGAGCCCGGCACGGTTCTGAGCAGCGACATAGTCTTTGACCAGATGGCCGAGAAGATGAGCGCTTTCAGATCGAGCTCGCAGGATGTCAGGATATACATCATCAACGGTGAGAGCGGAGATATCCTTCTTTCCACCGATGAATCCGTTGTCGGAACCAATATTTCCGGAAACTCAGATCCCGTTCTCGAGGGACTTAACTCCATTTATTCTTCAATGGATACTTCCGTATCATATAACGATGCTAAGGTTCAGACCATCAAGACCGGTGCGGGCAAGATGATGTATGCCGCTACCGCTGTCGAAGGAACTTCATGGGTGGTTGTAAGTGCGACTCCCGACAGCTTCGTTATGGACAGGACCATTGCATCACTCAATATCAGCCTTGTTATCACACTGGTCCTTCTTGCGGCACTTGCTGCATTTCTGTTCTTCACTATCAGAAAGCACCTTGATCCCGTCTCATCCGTATCGGGCAAGATCGGCGATCTTACCGGCGGTGACTTTACCACCAAGATCGATCCCGAAGGAAATAACGAGATCACAACACTCAGCGAACAGCTGAACAGTTATATCGACCGTATGAGGGAGATGCTCCTTCACCTTACCGACATCTCGGATGATATGTCCCGGAGTGCAGAGCAGTGCAAGGGTATTTCCGACGGACTTACCGAATCCAATGCTTCACAGAACACTTCCATTGAACAGCTCAACGATTATCTCAATAATCTCAACCAGTCCATAGAGGATGTCGCAAATGCGGCAACCGAACTTGCGGGCGTATCATCGGGACTTGCAACCGGTTCCGATGAAGTAAGACAGCTCTGTTCCGAAGCGGTCAAGTCTTCCGAAGACGGACGCAGCGAGATGAAGGTAATGACCGAGAGCGTTACCGTACTCAATCACACGATCGGACAGCTTGCCGAGATCATCAGAATGACCGCGGCTACCGTGGATGAGATCAAGGGAATAACCGATACGATAGGTGATATCTCTTCACAAACCAACCTCCTTTCACTCAATGCATCGATCGAGGCTGCAAGAGCGGGAGAGATGGGAAGAGGATTCGCGGTTGTTGCAGGTGAAGTCGGTGCACTTGCAAATCAGTCATCACAGGCTGCATCGCATATCAGTACCCTTGTCGAGACCATTACCGGAAATATCGTCGACATCAACAAGAAAGCCGACGACTGTCTCAAGGATATGGAGAAGTGTCTTGCGGGAGTTGACCGTTCCAACGAGTCCTTCGATGTTATCTTTGAAAATATCTCAAAGGCAACCGATGCGATCTCCGATATAGCTGAAGGCATAGGCAGGATCAACGATGTTGCTACCGGCAATGCCGCAGCTACCGAGGAACAGGCGGCTACGATCAACCAGATCCTTGAACTTTCCGATTCGATCGTTCATGAGAGCTCCAGAATTTCCCATGAGACCGATAACCTTTCCGATGTATCCGTTAAGCTTACGGGATATTCTTCAGAGATCGAAGATGACCTTAAGAACTTTAATCTCAGATAATACTTTATTCTTGGTCCGATGAGGGTGTGAAGAATGGTGAATCTTGATATTGTTACCGATGTCATCATGCTCCTGGCTGCCATCATAGGCTTGCTCGGCAGCTTGTTCAGATATGTGGAGATCCCGAAAAAAGGATGGCTTCTTGCATCCATGTTTTTCCTTTCGGAGCTTCTCAGTGATTATTATTGGACAACCTACACGATAGTTATGCATGAGGAACCGGACGTGTCCGCGTTCCTCGCATACTTCGGCTGGAACATCGGATATGCGATCATTTTTCTGTCCGTTCTTCATATGCGCAGTGAGGGCTCGAAGAGGTATTTCAATCCTCTGATGCTCCTTCCCGTCCCCCTTAACCTTTTTCAGTTCTTCATCTATATCCGGTTCGGCGGATTGTTCAACAATATCTGGCAGGTCGGTTTATCAACGCTCATCGTCATCATCTGCCTCCAGTCTGTTCTGTATTATCTGAAGGAAAAGAAAAACGGAGAGCCGGTCCCGTATTTTCATTGCATCATTCTTTTCTATATCTTAACCCAGTACGTGATGTGGACGGCATCATGCTATGACTGGTACTCGGATTTCACGAATCCATATTATTACAGCTGCGTTGTCGGTTATATCACCGAGGTCTTCTTTGCATGGGCAATAAACAAAACCTATAAATCACGCGGGCTGGAGCATGCGGAAAACACCGCACGCGATACAAGATTCCAGGCCAGACTCGAGGTCATCATCTCGGGACTTCTCCTTGCGGCATGCGTGGGCGGATATCTTGTTGCCGACTGGATGAAGAAGACCATTCCGCAGGGAACAGATAATTCGGCTGTGCTCAGTATGATCGCGGTCATTCTTTTCATGTTCTCGATCTTCCTGTGCCTGATCATACTCGCGCTTATCTATATTGCCGCCCAGAGATACAAATACAAGAAATCAAGCGGAGAATCGGGTGCGGGTATAAAGAGGGGCAGGATCAATCTGTTCTTTACGATAATCGTCACCCTCGGACTGATGGTATTTACCGTCATTTATAACTCCAGACTGTTTTACAGGGTTTCACTCAGCGGAATCTATACCTCCGGTGAGGACAAGGCTGCGAATATATCATCCGAGCTTGATAATTATCTTGCGATAGCACAGTCATCGCTCAATGTCACCGCAGATACGATCGATCTGATGCTTGAGACCGGTGAGAGCGAAGAAAAGATCAATAATTATCTGGTAAGCCAGACGACCAGACTCAAGTCAAGATTTGACGAAAATTTCACGGGTGTATACGGATATATTCGCGGAGAGTTTCTTGACGGATCCGGATGGATCCCGCCGGAAGGATATGATGCAAGGGATAGAGACTGGTACAGTTCGATATTGGAAGCTGACGGTAAGACCATCATCGTTTCTCCTTATGTGGATGCACATACCGGCGATATAGTCATTACGATAGGAAGACTGCTGCGTTCCGCTGGAGGCTATGATGACAACATAGTCTGTCTCGACGTCACTGTCGGACATGTACAGGATATTACCGAAGAGATCGATATTGCGGGCAACGGATATGCAATGATCATAAACAGTGACGGTCTTATCGTCACGCATAAGGACAGAAGTTATGTCGGAACAAATATCCGTGACAATTACGGAACCGGACTCCTTGAAACGATAACGAATGCGGGTAAGTCGACGGTAGAAACCGATGTCATGGATGAGAAATGCACTCTGTTCACCAGCACCGTTATGGATCAGTGGCATGTTGTGATCGTGGTAAGAAACCGTGATCTGTTTGAGGACGCATATTCACAGCTTACGGTCAATATCCTTGTATCTCTTACAATATTCGTACTCGTAACAATATTCTATTTCATCGGATACAAGAATGAGCAGGCATACGGCAAAAAAGTCGAGGAGATGAAATCCGCAAGACAGAAGCAGCAGTATGAGGCCGATGTGCTCAGACTCGAGAAAGCTTCCGCGGATGAAGCGAATAAAGCCAAGAGTAATTTCCTTGCCGACATGTCCCATGAGATCAGAACGCCTATCAATGCGATACTCGGAATGAACGAGATGATCCTCAGGGAGACCAGGGAAGACAGTATCAGGGAATACTCCGGCAATATCAGGAATTCCGGAAAGAACCTTCTTCAGCTTGTAAACAGCATACTTGATTTCTCCAAGATAGAAGACGGCAAGATGGAGATCGTTCCGGTGCGCTACAGTCTCAGCACGCTCATCACATATCTTGTCAATTCGGTTCAGGAAAGAGCTGAGGAAAAGAAGCTCGAGTTTAAGGTATGCATCGATCCGGATCTTCCTTCCGAATACTACGGTGATGATGCACGTATAAACCAGGTCGTTCTCAATCTTCTTACCAATGCGGTCAAGTACACGCATGAAGGAAGCGTGACGCTTACCGTGAAGTGCAAAGAAGTAAAAGACGGAAAGGCGCTTCTGTATTTTGAGGTTGCCGATACCGGAATAGGCATCAAGGAAAGCGATATGGACAAGCTTTTCGAATCCTTCGAAAGACTCGATGTCATCCGCAACAGAACAATAGAGGGAACAGGTCTGGGTATGTCGATCGCAACCAAGCTCCTTTCCCTTATGGACAGTAAACTGGGTGTAAAGAGCATCTACGGTCAGGGATCCGTGTTCTCCTTTGATCTGTGGCAGAAGATAGA
Source organism: Lachnospiraceae bacterium (assembly GCA_016285265.1). Taxonomy (GTDB): domain Bacteria; phylum Bacillota; class Clostridia; order Lachnospirales; family Lachnospiraceae; genus AC2028. The sequence continues at coordinate 12,567 of JAEEQL010000036.1, read as the reverse complement.
AAATAACGAACCGATCGGTGAATATAAGATCCATTCGCTTTACGCGGGAAGCGCAGAGCTTTATCACGAATCCTTCCATGCGCCGAAAGCAAAGATCCTTGTGGTTGATGATACAAGGATGAACATAATCGTCGTGGTAAATCTCCTTAAAAAGACGGGAGTGGAAATAGATACCGCACCGAGCGGCGAAGCTGCCGTCAAGCTTGCCGATGAATTCAGATACGATCTGATACTTCTTGATCAGCGCATGCCCGGTATGGACGGAACCCAGACGCTTAAGATCATCCGCGACCTTGACAGCGGACTGAACAAGGATACTCCCATCATCTGTCTTACCGCAGATGCCATCAGGGGTGCCAAGGAAAGATATATTGCGGAGGGCTTCAACGATTATCTGACAAAGCCTGTTGAGGGTAAGGCACTTGAAAAGATGCTGATAACATATCTTCCCAAGGATAAGGTTGAGAAGGTGACGGGATCGGCGGGAGCTTTGTCCGATAAGAAGGAAGAAGCAGGTACTCCGGGAGAGGAAACCGCTTCAGAAGGATTCGATGAAATACTTAAGGCTGCCGGTATAGATACTGAGGCGGGAATCGGATATGCGCAGGGAGACAAGGATTTCTACCGTGACATACTGAAAGAATATGCATCGGAATATCCGGATCACAGCGAAAAGCTTATCGGGTATTATAACAGGAGGGATTGGGATAATTATTCCGTTATGGTTCATGCGGTAAAGAGTACTTCAAGGACCATCGGCGCCGGTGTGCTTGCGGATCTTGCCGCAAAGATGGAGGCCGCATCCAAGGACAGGGATATAAGCTTCGTGGAAAACGAACACAAAAACACTCTGGATCTTTATGAGAAGGTGGCGGATGCCGTAAAGAAGGCACTCGGATCATCGGACGAATCCGAAATCTCCGATGATGACGACGAGATCATGGAATTTGCCCCCACAAAATAAGTAAAGAAGATTTATCGTAAGAATCCGGTGAGGATCCGGGATCTGCAAAACAGTAGGAAATGATCTGAAATATGGAGAAAAAACAAATATATTGGCTGGATTCCGTTAAAGGGATTGCCTGCTGGATGGTTTTTCTTGGACATTTTAACACGGCATTCGGATATTTACCGTTCATCAACAGATGGGTTGATGCCGGAAAATACAGTTCATTTTTGATAAGCGGTGCCACTGCATTAAATATGTTTTATATTGTCTTTGCCTTTCTTGCCGCAAGGTCTTTTTTATTCAGATCGGAGGATTATCCCTTAAGAGCCGGAAAGGCAGTCGTTAAGAGATATTTCCGGCTTGCCATTCCTGTTTTTATAGTGGAAGTACTGGTTTTCGCCGTTCAGAAAACAGGGTTGTGGACCGGCAGATTTGAAACCATGCCGGCAAGAAATATATCTTTCGGAGAAATCCTTTATGACAGTTTCATAGGGTCAATGTTTCATGGCAGTGCAAATGTATACGATGTTTTTTGGATGATGAACAAGTTGTTTATCGGTTACATTTTTGTTCTGATCATGTGCATGATCGTTATATTTATGAGCAGGCCTTTCAGATATTTTATTCTTACCGTCGTAACGGCATCACTCTTGTTCCTGCGTAATGAATACTTTCCGATGGTATACGGAATAATCCTCTATATGATGTACAGAGATATTTATGATGAGGAAAGTCCCGTAAAAAGAAAAAAACTCCCGTGCATTTTTGGCGGAGCAATCCTGCTGATCATCAGCACTTTTTGTTCGGGATGGAATGAGCACCTGGCTTACAGATTCAGAGACAGTTCATGTGAATTTTTAAGATTGTCATATGTTTATTGCTGGATAGCGGCCGTACTGATCATGACCGGACTGATTCTTTGTTCTCCGGTATTAAAACTGCTTGATAACAGAAAGCTTGCTTTGTCCGGTAAGATATGTTTTCCGGTATATCTCTTCCATAAGCTGAGTATGCTTACCGTAGGTGACTGTGCTTTTCGGTTCTTTGATGCCAGATCATCGGGTTATATAAATCACGGTGTCAAAGCTGCTTTTTTTGTATCTGTGACATCGGTTGTAGTAATGTCAGTGCTGTATGTCAGGTTTATTGAACCGCTTATCAACAGGCTGATAGCATTTATCATCAGGGCAATGGAAAAAAGGAGAGAAAATGGCATTTAAGGTAATAGGCGACAGCTGCTGTGATTTCACAAAGCTGCAAATGAAGAAAGGTAACGTGATCCGCGTTCCCATGTCTGTCATCATCGGCGGAGTGGAGTACCGGGATGACGGAAGAAAGACACAACAGGAATGGATAGATCTCATCAAAGCGGATCCTGGTTATCCTCAGTCCGCATGTCCTTCACCGGATGATTTCTATAATGCTTTCAATGAAAACTGTGATAACTATGTCGTTACGCTTTCATCCAAACTCAGCGGAGTGTATAATTCCGCGATGGTCGCCAAGGGTATGTTCGAGGATGAACATGAGGGTGTTAAGATTCATATCTTCGATTCGAAATCCGCAGCGGCAGGTGAGCATGTGATCGCAGAGAAGATCATAGAATTTGCGGAGATGGGCTGCAGCTTCGAAGAGGTTGTAAAGAAGGTTGAAGCTTTCCGCGATGAGATGTACACGATTTTTGTTCTCGACGATCTTGAGACATTTAAAAAGAACGGAAGACTTAAGGGCGTCAAGGCACTTGTCGCAACCGCGATGAATGTCAAGCCGGTGCTTATCGGCGTGGACGGAGAAATAAAACAGATAGATCAGTCCATAGGCATTAACAATGCCGTGAACAGAATGCTTTATCATATCGAAAAGAAGGACTTCGATAAAACGCGCAAAGTCAGGATAACACAGTGCGCAAGCAAGGAGCTCTGCATAAAGATCGCGAAGATCCTTACCGACAGATTCGGTTTTACCGATGTGAAGATAATAAATGCCGGAGGTCTGTCGACCACTTATGAAAATCCGGGCGGAGTGGTCATCGCATTATAATACAGAATACAAATGGGGACGGTTCTGATGAACCGTCCCCATTATCTTATGTTCTTATTTTATTATCAGCGAATACTGCGAATTTTCACCGGGGTCTCCTTCGAGACTTATCAGATTGACGGTGATCACTTTTCCTTCTTCGATATGAACGGTGGAAGTGTATATCTCCATTTTGGATACATCCATATTTCCGCCGCAGATCAATTCTTCATTTTCATCGGTCACTTCAACTCTGAAGCTTCCGTCGGATCCGCTAATGACAAGTGCTATGGAGTAATCCTTTTCTTCCTCGATGCCGACACTGCCAAAGGATTTTACTTCACCCTCTGCCATGTTCAGAGGACCGTTGGAGGTGAAGACCGCATTTCCGGAACCTGCAACCATAAGTACGATTCCCACGATCAGCATTGCGGCAGAGACGATGCCTGCGATCGCAAAATGCTTTTTCTTATGAGTTTCGGGAAGGAGGAGTTTCTTGCCTGCTACGAAGACTAAGGGTGCGAAGAACAGTGCCGCAGTATATAATCCCAGTGAAGAGGCATCCACGCTTATGTCGGTATTTACGGTCACGTTATTTTTGTAAGTGAAGTATGAAACTATTACTGAGAAAGAGTTGAGCATACTGTGCATGATCATTGTCAGCAGAATGTTGTTCTTCTTGATGACAATATATGCAAAGACCGCACCGAGCATAAATGTAAAGGGACCTCTGAGGATGGACACGTGGTTGAGTGAGAAGAAGAGGCCTACACATAACACAGCGATCCATTCCTTGTCGAGTCCTCTGAATGTGGAAAGAAGAGCTCCTCTGTGAAGCGTTTCCTCACATATTCCGGGAAGAACCGCTACGATGAGGAGAAGCGGGATCAGTCCCAGACCTTTCTCGTACAGAAAGCTTCCGAGCTCGCCTGCTTCCGATGCGGAAGAAGGAAAAATGAATGCGGTTATGAAGACGGAAAGTATCGAAATCAGATAGGTACCGATAAGGAGTACCACGCATCCCGCAAAGTCCCTTAAAGTGATCTTTTTGATCGGCAGAACTTCACTTATCTTTACTTTTCTGATAAGACAGAAAACGATCGCTATTCCGGCAATCAAAAGTTCCGTCAGCACGAGTCCGGCAATTCCCCAGTTCTGCTGCATCCATACGCATACTGTAAGAAATATGGCCATTGTAATACCAAACAGTGCAAATCCCATCCAGGGACGAAGTCTTTCCTGATTTGTTAATTTCTGCATTTTTATCTCCTTATTCGTGTATCTCGCGTTCTACTTTGTATTCTTTGATCTTGTTTACATGTTTTAATATGTTTTTGATCACGATCACTGCAAGCACAAGGTTCAGTGCACATGCAAGGCTTATATAGGAAGGGTAGCCTCTTACGCAGTTGGTGAAGAAGATGAACATATTAAGTACCCATGCGAAAAGGTTCATTATGGCCGCAAAGAGAAGATAGCTGACCAGTGTCTTTTCGTATTCGATCTTGGAATCGAGGTCGGAATAGACGTCGAAATCCTCCATAGAGCTGTCGTATCTCAGGTATATTACCGTTCGTCCGGGATAGGAGACATGGCCTGTATTATGAACGTCCATTTCCTCCATGAATTTCAGGAATTCCCGGTTTTTCTCCGAAGTGAAACTGCCCCTTACAAACAGTGCCTTGTATTTGTATTTTCCGTCTTCGATATCTTCGAATTCGTAGGTGACCCTTCCTGCGCTCACAAGGCCGTATCCGTGTTCAGCCATCTCATTGATCCAGGCTTCCTCCTTGGGGAGCTGCCATAGCCAGAACAATTTATGAAATGTCGTACGCATATCAGCTTTCCTCCAAAAATTTCCTGCCGTTGTCAACAAGTTCCGATAGTCTGCTTAATTCTTCGGAGAGAACGGCTTTTCCAGCCGTTGTGATCACGTATTCCTTTTTACGTGATTCGGGATTTTCCGGAAGGGCATCGATCCAGCCCTTGTCCGTAAGGGTGTTCAGCGCTCCGTAAAGTGTACCGGGTGCAAGCTTGACCCTGCCTTTTGACAATTCGGCAACATTCTGTATGATCCCGTATCCGTGAAGCGGTTTAAGCAATGAGAGCATTATGTAGAAGACTGCTTCCGTAAGTGCCTGTTGCGGCATCTTCATCCCTCCCTTATATAGTGATAATCCGGTGTTAGTATCGATACACGATATAACGGCTTCCGATATATCGTAACCTGAGTATATCGGACGGCGATATACTTGTCAATACCTGTTTTGCACTTATTATTATTTTTGATAAAATATTAAAAAGGTGGAGATGTCTATGGAATTAAGGAAATGACGATAGAAGGTGTCGAGGAAAACCGGCAGTATATCCGCCTCAGGGAATTCGGCGCAGATACGATACAGGGCTTCTATTTTAGCAAGCCTTTGCCTGCAGATGAAGCTATTGTCTTCAGGCCTGCTTTTGAAAGATAATAATTCACATCCGGGGGGATGGATGTCCAATTACGCCGAGATCCCCGCATTTGTCAGATGGGCCAAAGATAAAGGCTTTGACGGAGTGAATCTTTCACATATCAGAAACTGGGGAACATACGACGAACGTGAGTTTTATGAGAATGTCTCCATGTTTGATGAGTCAGGCAATATGAAACCTGAACTTGCCGAAGTACTTGCCGATCCGGTCTGCACCGATCCGATAGTGAAAACGAGCTGGTGAGAAGAATGATCTGTGGAACCTTATACCATGCTTGAAATCTTAAAGAATTACGATTAAATCACATGCGATATTTAACGCAAACTCAGATCTGTCGCCGATTTGACGATATCAGCCAAAAGCAATATAATATTATGACTGATATTTGAACCATCCATTTTTGCATATGGGATTGAGGACGAATCCCGATATGGATAGATGGTTCTAATAAACTTGCGTTTATTGACGGGGGAATGATGAGAAACCGGAGTAAAAATGCCAATTACAATATCGCGTATTTTTTGTCCGATATTATACTGGCTTCTTTGGCATTTGTCGTTACGTCTTTAATATATAAGTTCAAATATATCGCTAATCTTGATTACTATGTTCTTCACGCTTCTGCCATTTTCCTTATCATCGTATTCAACAACAGTAAAAGACTGTATGACACTACGTTGTTCTTTTATTTCGACCGCTGGCTGAACTATCTCAGCTGGTCATTTATCTATGCTAACGGTCTCGTTCTTGTTCTTGCTTTCTGGGTAGGCAGGTGCAAGGTCAGTATCTTCTTTTTCGTGATCTTCTGTATCATTGAATATGCATTCCTGCTTTTGAGCGCTTTTGTGATGCGAAAGGTCCTCCGAAAGAGAAAGACCTATGCTTCGAGAACACTTTTTGTGGGTTCTAAGGAAATGTACACCAAAGTTGTACGCTTTCTCGAGCACAACAGTATGAGTGTGGAGGTGATCGGATATCTCCCGGAATCGCATTATATTGCGGAAGACGATGACACACCGTATCTCGGTACGATCGATCAGCTTGAGGAGATCGTCCATGAACATTCCATAGATCAGGTCTTTTTCATGCAGCACAGGGCCCAGCCCGTCAGTTATGAAAAGCACGTTGCGCTCTGCCTGGAAATGGGACTGATCACACGTGTGCTTGAAAGACCTTACCATATTTCCCATACAAGCAGTGCAATCTGCAATATAGGACCGTATCCTGCACTGACATATCATAATGTGGACCTGAACGTCTATTCACAGTTCGTCAAGCGTATCATCGATCTTTTCGGAAGCATATTCGGAATCCTCGTTTTCGGAATCCCGATGATCATTGTTGCGATTTTGATCAAACTGGATTCCAAGGGGCCCGTGATCTTTAGGCAGGAGCGTGTCGGCAAGAACGGACGCCGCTTCAAGATTTTTAAATTCCGCAGTATGGTCGTCGATGCGGAAGCGCGAAAGAAGGAGCTTGAGGAACAGAACAAAGTCTCAGGCGGATTTATGTTCAAGATAGAAGATGATCCCCGCATTACCAGGATCGGCAGATTTATCCGGAAGACTTCCATAGATGAACTTCCGCAGCTTTTCAACGTTCTGTTCGGAACCATGAGTCTTGTGGGAACCCGTCCGCCGACGGTTGATGAAGTTGAAAAATACGACACCAAGCATTGGAGACGACTGTCCATAAAGCCCGGCATTACCGGAATGTGGCAGACCAGCGGGCGCAGCGAGATCACTGATTTTGAGGAGGTTGTCGCACTCGATACATATTACATAGACAACTGGAGTATCTGGCTGGACATGAAGATCATCATAAAGACAGCGGTTCAGCTGGTATTAAAGCGGACCGGAGCATATTGACGGGCGAAATGGATTAAATGGATTCACCGAAAGTGAAAGACACAATAAAAGATCTGATCTCGATCATCATACCCGTCTACAATGTTGAGAAATATTTAGACGCGTGTCTGGAATCAGTTGTATCTCAGACGTATAAGAATTTCGAAGCTATTCTTATCAATGACGGATCTACGGACGGTTCCCTGAAAATCTGCAACTCCTTTTGCGAAAGGGATCCGAGATTTCGTACAATCACCACCGAGAACGGAGGATTGTCCGTGGCTCGTAACAGAGGCATGGATGCAGCGCAGGGTGAATTTCTCTGTTTTTTGGACAGTGATGATATGTTCCATGAACGATATCTTGAGACTCTGCATGATCTGATCCTGCAATATGATGCTGATTTTGCGTGTTGTGCTTTCACCAGAAAGGATCCTCCTCAGTGGAGCACCGAGCCTCCTCATGTATATGTGGAAAGCGGTGAGGAGATCCTTGATCATATGAATCGCGATGATGTGATCAAGACTGTTGTATGGAATAAGCTGTACAGAAGACGGCTTATCGAAGATAACCGACTTCGATTCGAAGCCGGACGTCTTTATGAAGATATGCTCTTTACTCCGCAAATGCTTTATTGCAGCAAACGTGCGGTATATACGGATGAACGTCTCCACTATTACAGAGTGAGAAAAGACAGTATCATGCAAAGGAAGTTCTCCGAGAAGTCTCTTCATTTTCACGATTCGATCTGCAGGAGAGCCGATTATTTTCAAAAGCTCGGAAAAAAAGCTCTTTATTATCACGAGATAGATAACCTCATATTCAAAGTATATAAGAATATGAGTGATTTTGAGAGCAACAGGGATAATGAAAACATCTGCGGCGAATATCGCAAGTTTCGCAGTTACATCGCAGCTGCTCTCAAAAATCCCGCCGTATTTATGCATATTTCGTTTAAGAGTAAGGTGAAATCGTTTTTGATCCTCCTTAAGAGGATATGAAATACAGATCCACAAATGAAATCGGAACCGAAAAACTATAGCAGAGCATAGGAAAGCGTTAGTACATCCATGAAGAAAATTCTTATCGTAAATGATCTTTTGACCGGCGGCGGAGTAGAAAAACTGCTTCAGGATTTTGTTGATAGATGGCATGACAAATATGATGTTACGGTAATGACCATAGTCAAGCAGGCGAATTACCGAGAGGTTTTACCCGATAATGTAAAGTACCTCTACAAGAGCGTAGCCAGAGACTATAAGAGTAAATTCAGCATTGCATATGTTGTATGCATGATAAGAAAAGCAATCTGTAAAGTTCGTTTTCATTTCATTAAAACGAAGAATGACTTCGACGTGGTCATTGCCATTAAGGACGGAGAAGTTACAAAAACAGTCGCTTATTTTAACAATGATAAAAAGTTTTCATGGTACCATACCGACTATAACCATTACTACTATTCAAAATACCTGTATGGTACAACCGATTTTGAGCGTAAGGTTCTGCAGAGATATACCAATGTTGTATGCGTGGCGGAGGATATCAGAAAATCTCTCATCGATGTACTGGGAGATGCCGGAAATTACGTTGTAAAATATAACCCTTTAAATGTTGAGGCCATACAGTATCAGGGAAAAGAACCTGTTGTCGACGTTGTGAAGGATCCCGAAAAACCTTTGTTTGTTGTGGTAGGAAGGATCAACTATCAAAAAGGATACGATCTTCTTCTCGAAGCCGTTCATATGCTGGAAGATGACGGATATAAATTTGATGTTGTGGTTGTGGGCGGAAAAGAAAGCTGGGGAGATGAATACAATCGCCTCATGAGAAGCCTGGACAGACTGCACATACAGAGCGTCAAGTTCATCGGAGGACGTAATAATCCTCATAAATACATGAAAATGGCCGACTGGTTACTTTCCACTTCGATCTTTGAAGGTTATTCCCTGGTAAGCCAGGAGGCAGCGATACTCGGAACACCGCTTCTTTTGACCGATTGTTCCGGTGTAAGGGAACTTGTCGGTGATAATGAATACGGTCTTATCATGGAAACCTCCGTGAAGGGAATCTATGAAGGCATGAAAAAGGTATTGGATGATCCTTCTTTGCATGAGCATTACAAAGAACAGATCCTTGAGCGCAGAAAGATCATCGATCAGGAGCAGAGATTTAAAGAGATCGAGGAGTTGATCTTTGCCGATTAATCCGGACCACCGGGTTATTTTGAGTGGTGATGACGGCTGAACATGCCGTTTGGACGGGAGATTTATGGAAAAACAATGGCAGATTGAGATTGACGGAAAGCCGAAATTATGGAATTTTGACCTTCGTGAACTTTGGCAGTTCCGAAGCCTTATAGTGATGCTCTTTAAGAGGAATTATTCCGTTCAGTATAAACAGACTGTTCTGGGACCTATATGGCTGATATTCGGAGTCGTTTTTAACACCGGTGTATTTACACTGGTATTCGGATATGTCGGCAATATGACATCCGACGGAATTCCTTATTTTCTGTTCTGCCTGTCCGGAAATATCATATGGAGCCTTTTTGCTACCTGCTTACAGGATAATACCAGGGTTCTGATGAACAACGCATATCTCTTCGGAAAAGTCTATTTTCCCAGGCTTGCGGTTCCGATCGCAAACGCATTGTTAAATGTATTGAAATGTGCCATTCAGCTCGTTGTGTGTGCACTTGTATGGGGCTTTTTCCTTATCCGCGGAGAAGTGGCTTTTACAGGTTTTATGCTGCTGGGAATGCTTCCGCTTCTGTTGTTCGCCGTATGTATGGGAACGGCAATGGGAATGATCATATCATCCCTTTCCGTAAAATACAGGGATCTTGGACATATGTCCGGAATTCTCGTTTCGGCACTTATGTATGTTTCTCCGGTTCTGTATCCTGTGTCGCAGCTTTCTCCGGTACTCAGACGTATAGTTTATCTTAATCCGATGTCAGCTTTTGTTGAAGCATTCCGTTACTGTCTGACCGGAACAGGTAACCTTTACCTGCCCGCTTTGATATATGATCTTGTATTTACTGTTGCGATCGTTTTTATCGGACTGATCCTGTACGGAAAAGCGGAAAGAACCTTTGTTGATATTGTTTAATAACCTTAGGGAGAGAAACGGTGCTGTTTAGTCTGATCATACCCGTTTATAACACCGAAAAGTACCTGCGTGACTGTCTGGAATCCGTTGAGGCACAGGAATTCGATGATTTCGAAGTGATCCTGGTGGATGACGGTTCAACGGATAACAGTCCCGCCATGTGTGACGCTTTCTGTGAAAAGTTCAATAACAGGCCCGGACGTAAAAGTACAGCGAAGGTCATTCATCAAAAAAATAAAGGACTTTCCGGTGCACGTAACAGCGGTATCCGTGAGGCTGTAGGAGAGTGGCTGTGGTTTGTGGACAGTGATGACTGGATCACTCCGGATGCGCTTGCAGCCATTTACGAAAGAATGAGCTTTGCTAAGGCCGATCTGTATACGTTTCAATCCATAAAGACGGATGAAAACAAGGGAAATGAGGAATATCTTTATTTCCGTGTCGAACAGGAAAAACTTCGCTTTCCTGATGAAGAATCCTTGTTTTCTTATTACACGGAAAGACTATTTTGTTATAAGGACGGCTGGGAGACACATACCAGACTGTACCGGAGAGATATCATAGCGGATAATAATCTGCGATATTACGAGACACCCTTCAACTTCGGAGAAGATCTTGTGTTTTATACCGAGTATCTGCTGTGTGCAAAGTCCGTTGTAATGCTGGTGAATTATCTGTACTTCTACAGACAGCAGAGTTCTTCCATAATGCATACACTTGATCAGAAGACCATTATCCCGAAGCTTATCATTCTTTTGGAAGATATTTTTCTGGAGGCCAAACGGTTAAACAGAAGATATGTATGCAGGAATTTTGATAAGGTCTGTCTTGCGGTTTTCAGTCATCATATAGAATTTAAGCTGGATGAACTTACCGATGAAGAGATCGGTAATGAAATTCTGGAGGGGACCCAAAACAAAGCGATCGGAAAGTATATATCAGCTGCATCCGGTCAGCTGAAACAGGCGGCTCATGACCGGCATAAAGTATAGTTTATAGATGAATGCAAAGGATCTGTTATGGATGATGTGATCTTAAAGGTTTCCGGAGTCGGGAAGGATTATATGCTCGGCACCGTGACCGGCGAAACCCTGAAGGATGCAATAAAAAGGGTTGTAAACAAAAAAAACGGCAAACTTCATAATGAAAGCTTTACGGCATTAAATGATGTCTCTTTTGAAGTAAAGCGTGGAGAAACTCTCGGAATCATCGGATCTAACGGTGCCGGAAAATCAACGCTTTTAAAACTGATCTCACGCATTACAAGTCCTTCCAGGGGAAAGATTTACATTGACGGAAAGGTGGCCAGTCTCCTTGAAGTGGGAACCGGTTTTCATCCTGAACTTACGGGAAGAGAGAATATATATCTGAACGGATCGATCCTCGGTATGACCAAGAAAGAGATCGATTCCAAGATTGATTCAATTATCGCTTTTTCCGAGATTGAAAAATTTATCGATACACCGGTCAAGAGATATTCTTCGGGAATGTATGTTAAACTGGCATTCTCCGTGTCGGTCCATCTTGATGCGGACATTCTGATAATGGATGAAGTGCTGGCTGTGGGAGACGTGAAGTTCCAGCACAAGTGCATTGAGAAAATGAGAGAGATCGTGGCACAGGATAGCAAAACAATCCTTTATGTCAGCCACAATATGGAATCTGTCAGAAGGCTATGCAGCCGATGCATCATACTCGATCACGGTAAGCTGGTTTATAACGGAGATACCGAAGAAGCCTGCAGGCGTTACTTTGGTAATGAAAGCGTAAAAACGGAACGCTTCGCCGACTTTTCGGAATATGTAAGACCCGGATGGCTGGGACGGGAAGATGTCCGTATCGTAAGTGCGGAATATCTTAACGAAAACAGTGGGGTCACCGGATCGGAGCTTTTGGAATTGAAGATCAAATGGAAGATCCTCAAGCAGGTTGTTAAGGTCGGCATCCGCGTTGAACTTAACGATCAGGAGGAACGTGCATTTGCGACTGCGGTATTTTATGACCTGATCGAAGGATCGGCGGGAGATACGGGTGAGAGTATCCTGAAACTGGATCTGTCCAAGGTAATGAACGGTGAGTACAAGACCTTTTACACGGTATTTGCCATGGAACAATTCGGGGAAGGCGCGGATCTTGATTGCGTGAAAGGAATCGATATTGTGATCAACC
>JAEEQL010000157.1 GCA_016285265.1 Lachnospiraceae bacterium | reverse complement strand
TTCAGATAATCTTCCTGAATCCTTGCTATCTGCGAAGCGGCGGACTTAAGTTCTTCTTTCTGAACATCATCGGCCATCCCGACTGCTTCGTTAAAAGATTCCGAATTCAGTATGCTTTCATCGTTTATCCTGTGAAGCGTGGGAATATATCTCGTCGATGCGGGATCCTGTACATATTCGATACCGTATTCGCACAGGGTCATTGCCCAGAGTATATCCACGAAAGGAGGATTACGGTCCAATATGTCCTCATATATGCGGAATGCCCTGTCAAACTCACACTGCTGTCTGAGCTCATTTGCCCTGTTCAGCAGATCGATGTACTTTCCGGTCTCACCGCTCACAATATTCGTTTGTCCGCAATATTCACATGTGCATACGGAATTTCCAAGCTTCAGGGGCGCTCCGCAGCACTGACAGCTTAATGCTTCAACATTCATCTGATGATTCTCCTATAGATCATGGATCATACTTCCTTCTGATTAACGGTAAACTTGATACCCGGTGCGTACTTTCTTATAAATGCGATCATCTCATCCGCATCGCATCCTATTGAAAAAGACTTATATGCTTTTTCCTTAAGAGGCTTTTTGGAAGGAGTAAGATACTCTCCCTTTGTAACATTTCCTTCAAGGTCTAAGACCGAGAACTGTTTTCCTGCAGCTTTAAGATCTACGATGGCGATGCTTCCGATCTCACTCAGTTTCCACATCTTAAATCCCGCAAGCGTTCCGGAACCCAGGGTATAGAGCAGCTCGTCTTTTTCGCTTATCCTGAAGTCACCGAAGGATTCCTTCGCAGGATGCTCTTCTTCGTACTTTGCCAGAAATTTCTTGTTGGTATTCTTGTCTGCGATAACAGCAAGAACAACGATCACGACAAATACAGCAATTAAAAGTATTCCGCCCATTTTCATCTCCTTTTCACTGATCTGTTTGTGTGCATATATCAAAAAGCTTACGCTTTTTCTTCCGCATCTCCTGAATTCTTCCTGAGCAGTACGATAAGCACTATAGCTATTATCCATGCGCAGATTATCGTAAACACTCCGGTCTCGCTGACAAAGTATTTCTTGTCATCTCCTCTTGTGATCACATCGAAAACAGCCTGGTCAAAATTATTATGGGCCGCGTGCAGAAACGCTGCGGGCCATATGCTCTTACTTCTGTAAGTAAGATAACCGGCTATGATTCCCACGGGTACTATGCAAAGAACAAATGCAGGAAGTTTGAACCAAATGGGACAGCCTTCCATATAATCACCGAATGCAAGAAGGGGCAGATGCCATACAGCCCATATAAGGCCGGTAATGAACAGAGTTTTCACCTCACCCAGTCTTTCACACAATGCCGGAAGCATGAATCCCCTCCAGCCTATCTCTTCTCCCAGCGCGGACAACAGACTGATAAATATGCCTATCACCGTTATGGGAAGCAGGTCACCCAGCACCACTCCGAATGCAACACCGTTATATGCAAAATTCTCGGGATGCATATTCCAGTAGATGATATAGGGAACGAGCAGGTACACAAGCGGAATAAAGATTCCCAGCAGGATATATCTTATCTTGCTGAGCCTGAATCCCAGAAGCGAACCCACCTTTATCTTTTCTCCGGAATCCTTGTTTTCTGCTTTAATGATATACCCGCAAACGATGGCGGCAAACGCCGGAGACCACATTAGGAGAAGCACGCTGATCTGATTGCCGAATACGATATAGAGTGTCTCGAAACTAATGGAAAGTATGATCACGATCGCAAAGAAAACGATCAATACATTTTTTGAATATTTCATTTCACCTAACCTCCGCCTTCAATAATAACATAAAAAAAGAAACAGGGGGACGGTCCCCCTGTTTCCGCGTTTATTCGGATCTGTCGAAAAGTGTTTCAAGTTCATCCAGCCTTTCGGGATTATCTATCCGGTATACATCTTCTCCGTGTATCAGATAGATGCCGACTATGGTGTATTCATTCGTATATCCGTTTTCATCCGTAAATGAAAGTACCGTATAATTTTCTGCCATAGCCAGTTCCGAACGGTCTTCTTCAACTTCCTCAAGCCTGAGATCATGAATCACATCCACAAATGCTCTTACCTCTCCGGCATCGTCTGAATGATACTCAATTATATTATCGGAGTCTGAAGAATATATATCCACTGAAGTCATACAGGGCTCAAGACAGTAAAGAAAATACTCACTGTCGAGATTTGAATTTCCTATCACAAAGATATATTTTCCGGAGGGATCATAATAGATCGGTACCAAACCAAAAGCATCACCGGCAGGCTCCCACATACCTCCTTCAGAAGCATTGAACGGGTAGGTGCACGATCTTGTTATATCTATTTCCCATTCCCTGACATCAGGATAAGCATAGTACGGGATTCTTACAATACAGACTTCACCGTATCCGTCATCAGTATACCTTATCTCTCCAAATTCAGAAAAACGGTCGCAGTATTCATGGAATTCTTCGTCGGAAGATTCAACCTTCAGATTACAGTCACAGGTATATCCGTCAATCCAAAGCCTCTCTCCCTCGGTATCGTTTCTGCCGTATAATCTGCCTCCTGCGAATTCATAATCCGATCCGAGAAGGATGATCCCACGGTTTACAATATGTTCCGGCACCTCATCCAGGGCAGGATACGAGGTAATGTTACCGTCGACAGTCCCGCCTGAAATATCCTCAGTTTCATTTTCATAAAGATCCTGACCGTTTGCATTTTCATGATCCAGGGAAAGTTTCATGAATAAAGGAATAACTATCAAAAAGATGATGATGATCAGAAAAAGTATTATCAATATCTTTGTGAAGGTAGAAATTTTCTTCATATTATGATCCTCATAAGATTATCATCATAGAAACAGGGGAACAGTTTCCCTTTTCAGGCAATCATCTTAGTTTTTCAAACAGATCTGTCAATCTACCCAGTTTTTCGGGATTCTCTACCCGATAAACATCTTCTCCGTGTATCAGATACTCACCGGCGATCGTATAATCATTTACGTATCCGTTCACATCCGTAAAAGAAAAAGTCATCTGTTCTTCGGCCGTATCCGGATCCGGCGTTTCACCTTCCGTCTCAAGAACACAAAGATCGTGCATGGCACCCACAAACTCACCGATTGCCTCGGGATCCTCCACAGAAATAACATATTCACTTCCGGCAGGAATGATGTCAAGTTTTACCATTTCCGGCTCAAGAAAAGTAAGAATGAAATCATCCATCACTTCTCCGATATATGTATTGTTCAAAAGAAGCATGTATTTCCCGCTGGGATCATAAAATATCTCGACCGAGATACCCGGATCTCCATCCATGTAAACGCTGCCTCCCGACACACCACCACCATAAAAGCACGACCTGAATACCTGTCCGCAATAAGTTTGGGATGCATCCCTGCCATATTGAACGCTGAAAATGCAGCTGTTATATTCAGTCTGATAATCGAATTCCCAGTGAGAAAAATAATAAGGATCATCAAAAGCGGAAAATCTATCACAAAAATCCGTAAATTCCTGATCGGATCCTGCTATCGCAAGATCGCAGTCGCAGGTATAGTCGTCGATCCATATACCGTTACCTTTTGTATCTGTATGGAAAGTTTTAAGTTTAGGTGATTCCGGATTCCTCAAAGGGCCTCTGAGGATTATCCCTCTGTCAGAAATATATTCAGGGACCTCATCAAGTAATTCATCTTCCTGAGGTACAACGGGATATTGACCAAGCAGTGTTGGAGGTTCAATTTCGTCTGCAAAGTGAACTTCAACTTGAGGTTCAGAGACGGATGAATCAGGAAGGGTACATCCCGAAAGGCCCATGGACAGGACCAAAAAAGACGATATGATCTTTACGGTCTTAACAAGATCTTTTTTCATAGCAGTATCCTCAGTAGAATTTTCCGTTACATCTGTAATGACGACGAAAAGAAACCCCCGGTCACATAAACAGTAACATGAAAGTAAAAAAAATACACTCGGCAGAGTGTATTTTGAGAGGTGCCAGACGGATTTGAACCGCCGATCAGGGAGTTGCAGTCCCATGCCTTACCACTTGGCTATGGCACCGGTATGAAATTGCTGAAAACCGGATCAAGGCACGCAGTGACTTGATCAGAGTTCATTACATTTTGTTCGCGAAAGTGCCTCTGCACTGAGCGATAACAAAATGTTGAACTCGTTAGCTCCCCGAGTAGGACTCGAACCTACGACACTTCGGTTAACAGCCGAATGCTCTACCGACTGAGCTATCGAGGAATAGTAAATACTTCGACGACTTTATTAGTTTAATATAAAACAAAATCCCTGTAAACAGGGAAATCGTCGTATTTTAGGAACTTTTTGTTCCTTCAAAACCGAAACCAAACACCATCTGAACATCTTGCATTCCAGGTAACAACAGGATAAGCCTTCGACCTATTAGTAAATGTCAGCTGAGAGCATTACTGCTCTTACACACCATTCCTATCTAC
>JAEEQL010000156.1 GCA_016285265.1 Lachnospiraceae bacterium | reverse complement strand
ATACGGATACGACCGGCTCGAGCACTACAGAAATATTGATTACAAGCCCAAGGATGAGCTTGTTCTCGATGAGGTCATGTCTTCGTTCATGGAGCAGACAGATCCCCTTTATGTGGAAAGATACTATTCACAGGAGATGGACGATGCACTTATCTCGATGTGCGATGACATCAGGGAAGGCTACAGGGTTCTTATCTCAAATGCAGACTGGCTCAGTCAGTCTACGAGAAAGGGACTTCTTACCAAGCTCGACAACATCGTCTATGTAACGGGTGCGAATGTCGTAAGGACAGATCCTTCGGTATACAGGAATATCAAAGGAAACGATTATTTTGAGTTCACGCTCTCTTATAAGAGACTTAAGGCCGACCGGCTGCTTGAGCGCATCGGAAAACCCGGTGACCCGAATGAAGTCGGTATGCAGATGCAGATCTTCAATGCATGCTATGATCCTTCACTCAACAATATCAACATTACCGTTGCGATCATGACCAAGCCCATCTTTGATCTCGGCCAGGATTATTACACCAATCTCGGCGGACTCGGAATGATCGTCGCTCACGAGATGGGACATGCATTTGACAGTAACTGTATCCTGTTTGATGAAAGCGGCATATATGATCCTTCATGGATAGACTCGGCGGATATGGATGCTCTTCTTGCAAGGAATGAAAAAGCAGAGGCATATTTCGAGAATAACTTCACCGTCTTCGGAGTTTATCATGTGGACGGAGAGCAGACGCTTGGGGAAAACTATGCCGATCTCGGTGCAATGGAGTGCATAACTTCACTCGCACGCACTCAGGCAGACAGAGAGAAGCTATTTACGAATTTTGCCAAGCTCTGGTGTGAAAAGAGAGCGGATTCCGCACTTTTGAACCAGCTTGAATATGACGAACACAGCCCCGCGGTCATAAGAGTAAATGCCATACTATCAACTGTTGACGCGTTCTATGAAACATACGATGTGAAAGAAGGAGACGGAATGTACATAGCTCCCGAAGATCGCATCTCGAGATGGCATTAAGGGGGTCAGGAAAATGGGATTGATAATTAAAACAACACTAAAGAATATATTCGGTAAACCCTTAAGGTCACTGCTTGTTATGTTTTCGATCTTCGTATGTGCGTTTTCCGCACTGTTCTGCTTCGACCTTTCTTCGAGCATGAAGAACCTGATGGTCGGACTCTTCAGTGAGGTATACGGAGATACCGACCTTACGGCTTATATGTCCGTCCTTGATGCGGAAAGGATTCCGGAAGGATTCCCGGAATGTGAATCAATGAGCATGGCATACTTTACGGATACCATCTATTCGGATATCCCGGGTGAGTATGCGTATGTTACCACTGAGGATTTCTACATCTACGGAGTAGATACCATTTCGGCTCACAAGTTCGGATTCCTCGATGCAACTCTTATTCCCAAGTACCATGTGATCATCACGGACCAGCTTGCATCCGCTATCGGATATGAGTACGGAACCCCGCTCAAGGTTCACGATAATGCAGGAAATGAAGTTCTTCTTTCCGTTGACGATGTTGTAGTATCCGATGCGAAGAATTTCCTTTTCAGCGGAAAGAGTGCCGTTGTCAGTACAGAGACTGCGGAACTTCTTTCGTGCGGCAAGCCTTCTGCCGGAAGACTTATGATCGACATCGTTGATGACACTCAGGTTGATACCGCAGAGGAAATGCTCAAGGAAGAATTCGGTGAAGACAATGTCATGCGTTTTGCAATGACCGATGAGATGAATGAGCTGATAGGTGAGCTCTTCGGACTTCTCTTCATTCTTTTCGCGGTAGCGTTCCTTCTCGTAATATTCATTACATTCTCGATCTGTGAAAGGATCGTTGCGGACAGGATGTCCTTTATCGGTACTCTCAGGAGCCTCGGATTAAGCTCGAGGATGACCGCACTCATTCTTTTATTCGAGAATGTCACATATGCGATACTCGGAAGCGTTCCCGGAATCCTTCTCTATATGTGGATCAGGGAACCCATGTACCAGATCCTTCTGTATGTGGAGTCGTCCGACGGAACAACACTCGACCTTACGGTTCCCATGCTTTCACCCGTTCTTGTCGCATCGGTCGTCATTGTTGCGATACTGATCGAGTGCCTGATCCCTCTCAAGGCTGTGCTGAAGGCGCTTAAGATATCGATCAGGGACATCATCTTCGATAACAGGGACACCGCTTACAGGTTCAGCAGGACCACGATCATCGCCGGAATCGTACTTGC
The DNA here is from genome assembly GCA_016285265.1 of Lachnospiraceae bacterium. Lineage (GTDB taxonomy): Bacteria > Bacillota > Clostridia > Lachnospirales > Lachnospiraceae > AC2028. The sequence continues at coordinate 2,236 of JAEEQL010000156.1, read as the reverse complement.
GGTTCTTGCACTAGTACTTCTTATCTTCGGAAAAGGAATGGTTGCCTGCGGTATATGCCTTATCGCAGCGGTTATCGCACTTTCCTTCCTTTTCCCGCTCATACTTAAGGGCGTGACACATGTGATAACGAAGATCGCCGAAAAGGGCGAAAAGGGCAAGCTCACACTTGCTTCAAGGGAAGCCATCTCCAGAAAGAGCACCGTTTCGAGCGGAGTTCTGTGCGCAACATCCGCAACCATGTGCATGATCATATATATACTTGCATCATCGCTGATGGATTACACATCTGCGGGAATATATGACAGCGACGTTGTGGTCAGCGTGACCGACAAAGCATCGAAGCTTTCATTCGTTCCCCACCTTGATTCTGTTACCGATACCGAGTTTGTATATTCCAAGGTAGGATATGTTTATTTCGGTGAGGAAGAGAAGGAAATGGCCGCGCAGTTCTTCGGACTGCCCGAAGGCGGTTACAGATATTACCACGGTTTCAACGATCTTCCGGAAAGCGTAGAGGAAGGAACCATCTATGTGGATAACGGATGGGCAAAGAGAAACGGATATTCGGTAGGTGATACACTTGTGATCACATTCGATCCTACCGGCGTGTTCCCCATCAGGAAGGAATATACCATCGCAGGTACCTTCAAGATCAAGTCCTATGAGTCCATGAAGAATGATTTCCTTTTCTCGCTGGATGAATTCAAGAGCATATATCACGATTATCCCTCATATATGCTCGTCAAGGCTGACGATCCCGAAGCGGTCAGGGATCTGATCAAGACCTACGCGGTAAAGTCGGCAGGCAAGGTTCAGACCTTACAGGAACTTGCGGAGGAAAATGAAAAGGAAACATCACAGTCAAAACGTGTTTATATAGTTGTCATCGCAGTGGCTCTCATAATGACCTGCATCGGTATGATCACCAACCAGCTTATCGGTTTTGAAGGCAGAAAGAAGGAATGTGCGGTACTGATCTCGACATCGATGACCAAGAGGACCCTTTCGGGAATTCTTTTCGGCGAGATGCTCATTACCTCGATCACTTCGGCGACCGTGGGATGTGCGTTCGGATCGCTGCTTACCATTGTCATAGAGAAAGCCGTCAACGCTGCCGACAATGTCTATATGCCTGTTGAGGTACATCTTTCGACCGTAATTACCCTCTGGGTGATCATGTGCTTTGTATTCGCACTCACGGTACTGTTCCCGATCAAGAACATGAGAAAGATGAAACTGTCCGAGCAGCTTAAGTATGAATAATAAGGGAGATGAATATATGAATACCGTAATTGAAGTAAACAGTGTCAGTAAGACATTTGGTAAAGGAACCAATTTAAACCGTGTCCTCGATGAGGCGAGCATGTATGTCGGAGAGGGAGAGTTCGTATCCCTCATGGGTGCATCGGGATCCGGTAAGTCAACCCTTCTGTACCTCATCGGAGGACTCGACAGGGATTTCGAAGGAAAGATCACTCTCTGCGGAGAGGACATCGGAGCTCTCAAGGATTCAAAGCTTTCCAAGCTCAGACTCGACAAGCTCGGATTCGTATTCCAGTTCTACAACCTGGTAATGAACCTCAATGTTGAGGACAACATCCTCCTTCCCGAGACCGTAAACGGCAAGAAGAAGAGCGAACTTAAAAAGCAGCTTGATGAGATCCTTGATATCACCGGACTTACCGAGAAGAGAAAGGCAATGCCCAACACTCTTTCCGGAGGCCAGCAGCAGAGAGTTGCAATCGCAAGGGCACTTCTCGGAAATCCCGCAGTCATCCTTGCGGATGAGCCCACAGGTAACCTTGATTCGAAGGCAACAGTTGAGATCATGGAGCTGTTCAAGAAGCTCAATCAGGAGAAAGGCATGACCATCCTTCAGGTAACTCACTCCGAAAAGTGCGCTTCTTACGGCACCAGGGTCATCACTCTTGATAATGGTAAGACTGTCGGATAAGTGATAGAATAACTACATGCGTATAGCTATTGTAGATGACGAAAGTATATTCAGAAGACAGATAGATGAAACGATCACCTCGCTCTACGGAAAGGGCGAGGTGAGCTGTTTTCACTATTCCGACGGAAAAGCGATCATAGACAGTTTCAAAACGGGATTCGCTCTTGATGCCGTATTCCTCGATATCGAGATGAAGGGAATGGACGGTATGGAGACGGCCCGCGTCATCAGGACATATTCTAAGGATATCCCTATTATTTTCATGACAAGCCATACGGAGA
>JAEEQL010000155.1 GCA_016285265.1 Lachnospiraceae bacterium | reverse complement strand
TCCCAGTTCATCCTCTTGCCTCTATATCCTTTGCGAACTGCACGCCGACCTCCGGCATGCCCATCGCATTATATACTCTCTTTAATCCTTCGGCGGCATCCTTTCCCGAAGAAGTGATCACCACAGCGGGGATCGTTTCAAACGCCGCATTATAGAACCATATGGCCGCTTCTTCAAAGTCCTGGATCCTCTCATAGAAAAGACCGAGTTCCAGGCATACCTCCGATGAAGGATCGCTCGCCATCAGTTTGGTTATGTACTTGAAAAACATTACTATATCGCCGTGAATCCTGGCGGTGTGTGAGATCACAAGGCACGCCTTGTTCACACAGTCGGGATCCATTTCAACATCGGCTGCGCATGATACGAAATACGGAAGCGAATTCCTGAAATCATCTTCCGTGCCAGCGATAAAGAGCTCCCTGACATACATATCAAACAGTCTCTTGCTGAGCTTTCCGCCGCCGAGCGTGGCCTTGGAGAAAATCTCCAGATCCCTTTTGCCGTGGTTTTCTTCGGGCATATGGGTTATGACTATCTCACTGTCAAAAACTATGGGATCGAGCCTTACCATCTCGTGGACGGGCTCCTGCCATACGAACTGTCTGAGACGCTTGAACATCTTGGGACGGAGCTCTTCGTCAAAATTGTATACGGTCGAATGGCTGAGCTGATTTCCGTAACGCATCTGTACGATCTCCACCTCTTCGGGGAGCATGGTCTTAAGAGCCATGAACTTGATGCGGTTAGCCTCATCGATCACCTCATCGGCATCTGCGGAATAGATATAATCCATGGTTGCTTTGGAAAAAGCAAAATTCCTCGCATCGGAGAAATCTCCGGTCCAGGTAAAGTCATATATCTTGTCCGTATATTTGGCAGCTATCTCCTTGGTCTTGTCATTGGAGCCGGTATCGACTATGACGATCTCATCCATAAGATCCCTGATACTGTCCAGACATCTTGCAAGAATGTTCTCTTCATTTTTGACTATCATTACGCAGGATATTGTCATAACACATGTCCTCCCCTCAGACACAGCAAAACAAAATTACCATCAAAGGGTAAAAATCTGCATACATTGCTATTTTATCATATTTTTCAAGTTTTTACACAAAAAAAGGCGGCCGCTCCGTTCCGGAACGACCGCCTTAAATAATCACCCTATTCGGATAAAGCTTCCTCATTCAGACCATCTATGAGCCCGTCGGAATGAAGCCTGATCTCCTTGTTCAACTCCCTTACTTCCTCTATTGTACGACATTTGTCGGTAGCCGTAGTAATAAGCCAAGTTATGAACTGCAATTGTTTATTGGTCAATTCTTTCACCATAACCTCTCACCTCCGCAAGCAGGTCCTTTCCTGATCATAATGAGCCCCGAAAGATACCTGCTTTCGAGGCAATGATAACATGTATACACTGATCCATCAATAAATCTGAGGCATGAAAATGTGCGGGATGATCACCGGGATAATGAACGATAAAGCGATGTACGGAATGAACGGAACAGGTCTTTTAAGTTTAAGCCCGCGGGCGATGTTACCGCGCAGGAACTGCACGGCCGAAAGCATCACCAGCGCCAGGCTCATATGCATTATATGCCCTTCCAGACCGGGGCCGGTAAGACACAGAAAGACCGCGCAGCACGAAAATGCATGGCTGTCGGCCCTTCCGTATACCCTGCACATGATCAGTTCCTGTATGCCAACCGCCAGGATGCTTTCCGGGACGTATGAAACCCATACGTCACGTCTTTCGAAAAGCATCATTAACAGGCCGGCGGAGAAGATCCACCAGACGGCATTTGTAACACTCTTCGTACGGATATCCTCATATGAAGCAAGCGCCAGGGATACCAATGCGAGAGCCGAAGATAATATTATAAGCATTTACTCTTTACCCGCACCGCCTGACCACATAGAGGCTCCCCGATGCAAGACCCTCATAAAAAGCGGGAGCATCCTTGCTTTCGAGGTAAATATTGAACATCACCGCAGGCCCGGTATCCGATATGACATTTCCGTATCCGTCATATCCGCTCACGACATATACGTTTTCGCACAGAAGCTCGCCTTTCCCCGTTTCCGGATCCACACAGCAGATATCGATCCTGTCTCCTGCCCTCAGTATTCCGCTGACGGCCTTTGACAGATCGTCTGCCTTAAAACCGGCCATGACAGGCTCCTCCATTTCCGAGATGACCGTATCCGGGCAGGTGAACATATTGTCTGTAAGGATTGTTCCACTGCTTATGTCGTAAACAGGAGACAAGCCCGAGGCCGTTTGCGGATCAAATGCCGCATGATCGGGTATGCTCCCGGCATCAACACTTTTCAGTACAAGATACTCTCCCGCATTGGAATCATCTATCACCGTGCCTTTGGGAATGACAGATGCCGCAACATATACTTCCTTTTTCTCAAAATCGGAAAGAGCCTGTCTCTGAAGATATGTCATTACCGCGAATACTCCCGCCGCCGTTATCAGGGCCGAGACGAATAATCCGATCTTTACCTTTACTGTTTCATTTTTCCTGTTGTTTTCTTTTCTCATAAATCATCCTTTTTCACTTACGGAAAGGGTTTGCCGAGCATCTCGGCATACGCCTCCTTGCATGCCCTTATCCTCACATCAAATATCCCATATGTATCAAATGATATCTTCGCATACGCTCCGGCGGATCTTACCGTAAGACCCGATGGCGTTTTCATGCTTCCGTACACTCCGGTTCTTTCCGCGATGCCGTATCCCGATACCACGTATTCCGTGACATTATCACCGTCAACCGTATATATCCTGAAGTCATCTATGTTTACTTTTCCCGTGAAGTAAAAGTCATCGGCTCCGGAATATGTCATATCCGGCCCAAGCCGCATATTATCCCTGAGAGCCTCTTCGAACAGCTGCCTTGCGTGGACCGGATCGCCTATCACAAGACTGTGATCCGTTCCGTATCTGTAAGGATCCACATCGAGAGCGGCCAGGCATGATGCGGCAAGCGCATCCTCGGCTATATCGGAATCGGCTTTATACCTCAGGATCTGCAGGCTGACCATTGCCATGACAAGAACGAACAGCAGGGCATACATCCCCATGACATATTCGATCTTTCCCGGATGCCTTTTTCCAAAACATCCGTTAATACTTGGCGGTAGATGTCCTGTATTCCGAGATCTCATAACCGTCCTCCGTATATCCTCTTATTTCGAGCCTGACGGGATTGCCGTATCCCACTTCCGCAGTGTCCGTTTGTCCGAGAGAGATATCATAAAGTCCCGTGTCGCGAAGCTCCTTCAGGATCCCATCCCTGTCCGTTTCATCAAGGTATCCCACGGTTTCCATCCTCAGGATGTAGCGTCTGGAGATCTGACTGACACCGCTCTTTACATTTACTATACGGACGCAATCTGCAAACGCCGTGAACACTACCGCTATGCATATGACAAAGATTCCCATCGGCATCACATCCCCGACGCTTCCTTTTCTTTTCTTAAATGCGTTCATCATATGAACCTCATATCGGGAAAACCGAATGCGCCCGGAGTGCTGAGAATGCCCTTTGCGCTGTCGGTCATTGCCTTGACTATCGTCTGTATGAATTCCGTAAGAGAATCCTTCATGACCACACAGAGCAGCAGAGCTATTATGCAAAGCCCTACCGAAACGAGAATCCCGTCAAGTCCCTTCTCTTTTTTCATCCCATGCTCCAATATCAATTCCCATAAAGGTTTTCTGTTCATTTCATTTCTCCTCTCTTATTTATCTGAATCCGACGGCTCTGCTCATCATATAGACGATGCAGGTATAAAGTGCCGTTCCGAGCACCGCTCCCAGGACCATCAACTGGCTCAGGGTCAGAAGCCTGTCCAGCGATGCTTTCCTTGCGGCAAATATCTCACTTTCCATATCCGAAGCCTGCTCCGCTATGTCCTTCAGAAGATCTACCGCCTGTCCGGATTCAAGTGCCTGAACAATCGTCATGCACAGTGAATCGATATACCTGTCATCGAATGAAGACCTGAATCTTTCAAGCGATGCATATATATCCGATTTCATGATGACATCGGCATAAAAATCCGTCAGTGCGCTCCGGAGCCTTATGTTCTCGACGGATCCGGAACACTCCGCAAGCGCATCGGTAACATACACTCCGCTCTTTATCTGAACACCCATCGAGTGATATATGAGTTTTATGTCGTGCAGCATTTTCCGGTTATCGCTTCTGTTCAGCGCGGGGATCGTAAACGGAAGGACCAGTCCCAGTCCGGCGCCGAGCAGGATACCGTTTCCGGGTGATATCCGGTTGCCTGCAAGAAAACCCGCCGCACCAAGCAGAATGCACAGCGCGGTAAAACTTCCCGGATCGGTCTTCTTTCCCAGATGAAAGCATGCTCCGTTTTTCCTGAGCCAGTCTTCCAATCTGATATACAGAGCATTCTGCTTCTGTCTCTTTCTGATCATTCCGGCAAACTCCGCACCGCTTGCCATCACTCTGCTGTTTCCCGGATCCATGACCATACAGATGATCGC
>JAEEQL010000035.1 GCA_016285265.1 Lachnospiraceae bacterium | reverse complement strand
GATCGATATCCGGAAATATGAAGGATTTCGTCAGGAACATGAAGATGAGCGCTGACAGGTCGAGATACGATAATGCACTCATCCCCACATACACAAGACTTGCGGATGTAACCGTAACAGGTGCCGAGTAAAGGAAACAGATTATGAAAGTAGTTCTTCAGGGACTTACCAAAAAATTCCCTCCCAGGGGAGGAAAGGGAGAAGGCGTTGTTGCCGTCAAGGATTTCACCTTTGAGATCCCCGACGGAAAGCTTGTCGCGCTCCTCGGACCTTCGGGATGCGGAAAGAGTACCATGCTGAATATGATATGCGGACTTGAAAAGCCCACAGAGGGAAGGATCTTTTTCGGTGACGATGATGTCACGGAGATCTCTCCCGAGCTTCGCGGTGTCGGAATGGTATTCCAGAATTATGCGCTCTATCCGCATATGAGCGTTTACAACAACATAGTCTTCCCTCTCGGAAATCTCAAGGGCGAGGAGAAGATGACCAAGGAACAGATGAGGGAAAGAGCCGACAAGGTTGCGGGTCTTGTCCAGATCCGGGAGCTTTTGGAAAGGAAACCCAAGGAGCTTTCGGGCGGGCAGCAGCAGAGAGTTGCGATCGCAAGAGCCCTTGTCAAGACTCCGAGACTTCTTCTCATGGACGAGCCGCTTTCGAACCTCGATGCGAGATTAAGGCTTCAGACCAGGGAAGAGATCAGACGCATCCAGAGAGAGACCGGAGTCACCACGGTATTCGTAACCCATGACCAGGAAGAAGCGATGAGCATTTCCGACATGATCGTTGTCATGAAGGACGGAGAGCTCCATCAGTTCGGAAAGCCCCAGGAGGTTTATGACGATCCCGCGAATCTCTTCGTTGCAAAGTTCCTCGGAACTCCCGCGATAAATGTTTTCGATGCGGAGGTTAAGGGTGAGAAGCTGATCATAGGCGAAGATACCGTGCTCGATGTTCCCGGTGTAAGGGACGGCAAAGTAGTCGCCGGCATCAGACCCGAGGGCTTCATCTACGATCCCGCAGGACCTCTCCGCTGCGAACTCGACAGAGTCGAGGTAATGGGCAGGGATATCAGCATCGTTTCAAAGAATGCGGCGTGCGAAGCACCCGTTGTCAGATCGATAATCGATTCGGACGAAAGGCCCGAGGACGGATTAAAAACCGTATCGTTCAGGATCAGACCCGGCAAGGTGCATGTATTCGAGCCCGGGACCGGCGAAAGACTCCGTTTCGGAAAAGGAAAGTGATCTTAAATGGATAAAGTAACTTCTTATGATGAGTTTTGTGAGAGCCTGGGCGGACGCGGCGATGTCATTCTTTTCCGCGGACAGCCGGTCAGCGATTTCGTGCTGATCCCCTCGGGCCTCAGGGAGAGCCATATAAAGACCGCGGATGAGCAGATGTTCCGCTTCGTGGATGAAGTGCGTAAGATCTTCGGATACGACGAGCTTACCTGTATCGAGATAGCGCAGCACTTTTCGCTGCCTACGAGGATGCTGGACTTTTCATACTCTTACACGGTCGGACTGTTCTTCGCTTGCTTCGATGTGAAGGGAAGATACGGAGATCAGGACGGCAAGGTCTATGTGTTCAACAAGAGCAGATACGAATGGCTTTTGAAGAAACACGGAAAGAACAGCGCCGAAGTCATCAAGAGCAACGAGTATCTGTACAAATGGCTGCAGCACTACGTTGATAAGAGTTCGACCAAGATGTATGACGACGGGATCGATATGCCGATATTTGTCGAGGCGACGAGACAGTTCGACAGGATCTATTCGCAGAGGGGACTGTTCCTGCTCTGGGGAAAGGACGAGCTTCCGCTCGAGAAGATCCTTAAGAACGAGGGCATAGACGAGAAGGAAGTTTTTGACACGATCGTCATTTCCAAGGACCACAAGCAGAAGATCCTTGAAGAGCTTGCGGAAAAGCATATCACCGAGGATTCTCTCTTTATGAATGTCGGAAGGATCAAGGATCTGGTACAGACCATCAAGTACGGTAATAAGTCAGCACAGGGGTCGCAGATATGATCGAGAAAAACAATTTAAAAGCCTGGCTCTACCTTATGCCGGCTCTCATATTCATGGGAATATTCATGGTCTATCCTCTTGTGGATGTATTCGTATATTCATTCGAGGAGGGCTACAATTTCGTTTCCCAGACATCGTACGGAACGGGATTCTACAACTTCTCCTATGTTCTGCATGATACGTATTTCCTTCAGGCGGTGAAGAACACATTCATCATGGTAATAATCACTGTGCCGATCTCCACGGGATTCGCACTTCTCATTTCACTTGCTCTGAATTCGATAACAAAGCTCAGGGAGCTTTTCCAGACGGTTTACTTCCTTCCCTATGTCACAAACACTCTCGCCGTCGGTCTTGTCTTCATGGTCCTTTTCAAAAAGACCGCATATTCCGACGGACTCATCAATCTTCTGATAAATTTCTTCGGAGGAGAGAGCGTGGATTTCATAGACGGGCCTTACTGGGCGAAGATGTTCGTCATGTGCTTCTATATCATATGGATCGTTCTTCCATTCAAGGTGCTCCTTCTTACGAGTGCACTCGCAAGCGTGAACAAGACATATTACAATGCTGCGAAGGTTGACGGAACGGGTTCCTTCAGGGTGTTCATGAAGATCACTCTTCCGATGATCTCCCCCACCATTTTCTATCTGGTCATCACGGGATTCATAGGCGCGTTCAAGGAATATTCGGATGCGGTCGCACTTTTCGGAACCGACCTTAATGCGGCGGGAATGAACACCATCGTCGGATATGTTTACGATATGCTCTACGGTGACAGCGGCGGATATCCTTCCTTTGCGTCAGCGGCGGCGATAGTACTCTTCGTGATAGTGCTGACGATCACCTGTATCAATCTTCTGGTCAGCAAGAAACATGTTTATTACACATAAGGAATGATGATGGACGAACGCGAAAAAACGCTCCGCGCGGAAAAGAAAGCCCGCGGGGTAAAAACGGTAAAGAATATAGTGATATATGCATTCCTCGGGATATGGGGACTGATGGTCCTGTTTCCTTTTTACTGGATGGTGCTGACATCCTTCAAGAGCTATGCATCCTATAACGGGGAAAAGATACCAAAGTTCTATGTGACGGATCCGACCTTCGAGAACTTCACGAATGCGTTTGCGCAGGTGCCTCTCGGAAGATATCTGATCAACACATTTGTCTTCACCGTGGTCACGACCTTTGTCATGGTCATCGTGATCACGCTTGCGGCATTCGCTTTTTCGAGACTTGAGTTTAAGGGAAGGGATCTTCTTTTCACCGTGTTCCTTTCAATGATGATGATACCCAGCGAGCTCATAGTCATCACCAATTTCGTGACCATCACGAATATGGATATGAGAAACACATTCTCCGGACTCATCCTTCCGTCCGTAATGAGTGTGTTCTATGTGTATCTGCTCAGGGAAAATTTTGCACAGGTTCCGGACCAGCTCTATTACGCAGCTAAGGTCGACGGAACGAGCGACCTTAAGTATCTGTTCAGGGTGATGCTTCCCATCTGCCGTCCTACGGTCGTCACGATCATCATACTCAAAGTCATCGAGTGCTGGAATTCGTATGTATGGCCCAGGCTCATCACGGACGACAGGAATTATTTCCTCGTATCAAACGGAATACAGGAGATCAGACAGAACGGCTTCGGAAGGGAGAACATCCCCGCAATGATGGCGGCGGTCGTTGTCATATCGCTTCCGCTCATCATTCTGTTCCTGATATTCAGACGCCAGATAATGGCCGGAGTTTCGAGAGGCGGTACAAAGGGATGATCAAGACGAAGAGAATTGGAAAATTTATCCTTTCCCTTGCCGCAGCAGGTCTTGCGCTCTCCATGGCGGGATGCCACGGAAAGAAAGCGGGCAGTGATTTTAAGATGCCCGAAACCTTCGACGAGTCAAGGGAGTATGAGATCGTGTTCTGGGCGAAGAACGATACGAACCAGACACAGACGCAGATCTACGAAAAATGCGTGGCGGATTTCGAGGCACTCTATCCGAACATCCATGTCAGCATGAAGCTGTACAACGATTATTCGGTAATATACAACGACGTCATCACCAATATCGCGACAGATACGACGCCGAATGTCTGCATCACCTATCCCGACCATATCGCAACCTATATGACGGGCGACGGGGAGATAGTTTTCCTCGAGGATCTGATAGACGATCCGAGGTACGGACTTGCCGGTAGCGAGCTCAGGTTCGACGGACCTTCGGTTGATGAGATGGTACCCAAGTACCTTGATGAACTGATGCTCGGAGATCACCTGATGGGTCTTCCTTTTATGAGATCGTCGGAAGCCCTCTACATCAACAAGACATATGTCGAGGCAATGGGCTATGAGATCCCGGATGTTCCCACCTGGGACTGGGTGTGGGAGGTATCGGAAGCCGCACTTGCACAGAACCCTGACGGAACATATGCGGTAAACGGTCAGGACGTAATGATCCCCTTCATCTACAAGTCCACCGACAATATGCTGATCACCATGCTAAGGCAACGGAATGCCGGATACTCGGATGATATGGGAAATATCCTTATCTTCAACGAGACCACGGGAAGCATTCTCAAGGAGATAGCATCCCACGGAAGGACGAAGGCATTTTCCACCTTCAAGATATCCAGCTATCCCGGCAATTTCATGAACGCGGGACAGTGCATACTTGCGGTCGATTCGACCGCGGGCGCTACCTGGATCGGTGCCGATGCTCCTCTTTCGGATATCCACGACAACAAGAAGGTCCGGTTCGAGACGGTCGTCCGTCCCGTTCCTCAGTACGATCCTTCGAACATAAAGATGATCTCCCAGGGACCTTCAGTCTGTATCTTCAATAAGGACGACGAGCAGGAGGTTCTCGCAAGCTGGCTCTTTGCGCAGTTCCTTCTTACCAACGAAGTTCAGGAAAGCTATTCCGAGACCGAAGGCTATGTCCCGGTCACTATTAAAGCCCAGAATGATCCGGCATATCTGGAATACCTGTCACTTGGCGGAAGCGATAACGATCTCCACTACGGCGTAAAGATCGACTGCGTCAACATGGTACTCGGAAATATCGACAATACCTTCATCACCCCGGTATTCAACGGATCGACCTCGCTCAGAAATGCCGCGGGCCAGATGGTCGAAAACTGCGTTAAGACCGTAAGGAGAAAGGGAACCGTGGATGATGCCTATCTCGAGCAGATGTACACGGAGGTTTCCCAGATGTACAGGCTCGGGGAGCAGCGCGGAAACGTCGGAAGCCGTGACCTCGGACCGTTGCCGAAAACGTCGGTCATACTCCTTTCCTGCATAGCGATCGCCTGGATATGCATGGGAATATACGTTGTAAGGGACCGTTTTAACGCCAAAAAACGCAGATAAAGCGGTTTCTTCCTAATAAATGTTGTAAAAAAAATAAAAATGCGTTACAATGCAATGCGGTCGGCGCCCTCCGACCGCATTTACAGTTTATAAGGGCAACTAGGAGGATATTATGAAAAAATTTACAGCAGTTTGCGCTGCAGCAGCTCTTGTACTTACCCTGAGCGCATGCGGCAAGACCACAGAAGAGCCTGTCTCTGTTCCCCAGCCTGATATCGATACCGATGCCATCACCAGCGACATGACCGACGTGGCAGAGCAGTTCGGAGAAGCACTTTCCGATCTTGACACCGATACCGATGCTGATGCAGCAGATGATGACGTTATGAGCTATGCAGATTACGCAGCAGCGGCTCTTGACGACGAAGTTACCGTAGTTACCTATGTTCAGGCTCATCAGTCATGGTGGGACAACAAGATCACCGTTTACTGCCAGGATCAGGACGGCGCTATTTTCCTTTACGAGCTTGCATGCTCCGAGGAAGATGCAGCAAAGCTTACCGAGGGCGTTCAGATCAAGGTTACCGGCTTTAAGTCCGAGTGGGCAGGAGAGACCGAGATCACCGATGCCACCTTCGAGTTCGTTGAAGGCGGAGACCTTTTCGTAGCAGCACCCAAGGATCTTACCGATAAGCTCGGAACCGATGAGCTCATCGATTATCAGAACCAGAAGGTCATCTTCACCGACATGACCGTTGTATCCGTTGCATTCAAGAACGATCAGCCCGGCGATGACATCTACGTTACCCTTTCCAAGGACGGAGCTGAGTACAGCTTCTGCCTTGAGTACTATCTCAACGGAAGCGACCAGGAGTTCTATGATCTTGTAAGCGGCCTTGAGGCAGGACAGGTTGTAGATGTTGAAGGATTCCTTTACTGGTATGAGGGCGCTAATACCCACCTTACTTCTGTTACCGTTAAGTAATTTTATTGATCTTTCAAAGGCCGGCGGATCATGCGCCGGCCTTTTTTAAGAGGTAAGCATGAAAATAGTCATCCTTGAAAGAAACAGCGTAGGTCCCGACATCAGTGTAGATATACTGAATGAGCTCGGGGAGGTAACGGCTTATCCCAACACGACCACCGCAGAGGAGGTCAGGGAAAGGACGAAGGACGCAGAGATCGTCGTCGCCAACAAGAGCCCTATCAATAAGGAATCCCTGTGTGATTCCGAAAATGTGAAGCTGGTCTGCGAATTTGCCACAGGGTACGACAATTGTGATCTTGTGTATCTTCGCGGAAGGAATATTCCCGTGTGCAATGTGGTCGGCTATTCCACCGATATGGTCGCACAGCACACCTTTACCCTTGCTCTTGCCGTTTCCCAGAAGCTGTCCTATTATGATGATTATGTGAAGTCGGGAAAATACAGTGCACAGGACAGGTTTTCCAATTTCGACATTCCTTTCGGCGAGCTTGCGGGCAAGACCTGGGGTATCGTGGGAATGGGAAACATCGGAAAAAAGGTAGCTCAGATAGCTTCCGCATTCGGATGCAGGGTCATCTTCACATCCGTCACCGGAAGAAGCAAGGTTACGGAGTATGAGCAGGTATCTAAAGACGAACTCCTTTTACAGAGTGACTTCCTTTCACTGCACTGCCCGCTGAGCGACATTACTCTGAACTATATAGACAGGGATGCCCTTAAGAAGATGAAGCCCACGGCTTTTCTTATCAACGTTGCAAGGGGCAGGGTCGTCAATAACACCGACCTGTATGAAGCCCTTGAAAGCGGTGAGATAGCGGGTGCCGGACTTGATGTTCTCGAAGACGAACCCTTAAGGCTTACCAATCCCTTAAGTAAGATCAAGGATTCGGGCAAGCTGATAATAACTCCCCATCTGGCATGGGGTTCCGTGGAAGCGCGCAACAGGTGCGTACAGGGAGTGTATGATAATATAAAGGCATTCCTTGACGGATCGCCGATCCACGTGGTGAACTGAAAGAAATAGCAACGGAGATTTATAAATGGCTGATATAAACGAAACAGGTACCGCAGCGGAAACCGCAGCGCCTGCAAGAAGAAAGAATCTTGAAGAAAAGTTCAGGGACTGGCTTGAGTGGTGGCCCTGGGCACACAAACTGTTCTGCAGGTATGAAGAGATCCTGGTCTATCTCGTAGTCGGAGTCCTTACGACCATCTTTTCATGGTTTGCATGCTTCCTTGCAGAGCATTTCCTTCTTGATTCATCGGATACTTTCCAGAATCTGATCATCAACACTATCGGATGGGTTGCGGGCGTATGCTTTGCTTACCCCCTCAACAGAAGCTGGGTGTTCAGGAGCACGAATCCCCATATCGTAAAGGAGTTCGGAGGCTTTGCCGCATCCAGGCTCTCCACATGGTTCCTCGATCTTTTCATCATGTGGCTAACCGTTAATGTCTTCAATTGGAATTACTGGATCTGCAAGATCCTGATCTCATCCGTAATAGTCACGATCCTTAACTACGTTTTCAGCAAGGTATTCATCTTTAAGAAAAAGAAGTAAGAATATGAAGAAGATTGTAATGACGGGCGGAGGAACCGCCGGACATGTAACACCGAATATCGCACTCATGCCTTCGCTTAAGGATGCCGGCTTCGAGATCTCCTACATCGGTTCATATGACGGTATCGAGAAGGGACTCATAGAAAAGCTGGGCATTCCCTACTACGGAGTATCCACCGGAAAGCTCCGAAGATATATGGATATAAGGAACTTCTCGGATCCCTTCAGGGTTTTAAAGGGAATCAGGGAAGCGAAGAAAATCATGAAGGATATCGCGCCCGATGTCGTCTTTTCCAAGGGCGGATTCGTAGCCGTTCCCGTCGTAAAGGCAGCGGCATCCCTCAAGATACCCTGCGTTGTGCATGAATCCGACTTTACTCCCGGACTTGCCAACAAGATCTGCTTTCCGATGGCTAAGACAGTATGCTGTGACTTCCCCGAGACAATGGAAATGCTTCCCGAGGGAAAAGGAGTACTTACCGGCTCTCCCGTAAGAAGAGAGCTCTTAAACGGCTCTCCCGCAAAAGGCCGTGAAATGTGCGGCTTTGACGACAGCAAGCCCGTACTTATGGTAATAGGCGGAAGCCAGGGCGCAGCTGCGGTCAATCAGGCAATACGCGATGCACTTCCCAAGCTTCTCCAGCAGTTCTACGTCGTACATATCTGCGGCAAGGATAAGATGGATAATCTCCTTCTGACCAAGGAAGGATATAAGCAGTTTGAGTATGTCACGGATGAACTCAAGGATATCTTTGCAATGGCCGATATCGTGGTTTCCAGAGCCGGAGCAAATTCCATATTTGAGCTTCTCACCCTCAGAAAGCCCAATATCCTTATACCCCTTCCCGGCGGAAGAGGCGATCAGATCCTGAATGCGGAAAGTTTCCAGCAGCAGGGTTATTCCGTGGTGATAGATCAGGACGATCTGTCCACTTCATACCTTGCAAAGAAGATCAACGATCTGTATGCGGCACGTGAGGATTACATCAAGACGATGTCCGCAAGCGAACAGAAGGATGCGATCGGCATGATCACAGACATCCTGATAAAAACGGCCCAATAACCGGTCTTGTTAAGATCAAGGGAGAGTATTTATGTCCAGCCGGTCCAAACTTGCAATTGTAGTACTTTCTGTTTTGTGTCTGATTTCAATAGAATATACTAATTGTCTGTCCGAATTTTACGGAGTCTATTTGGGTACAGGAATTTTTTCTTTTTCACCGGAATCCATTCTTGTATTTGCGGTTTGTATTTTCCTTCTGTCAAGATTTTTCAAAGTTCTTCATTCGGGTGACAGGAGCAGGATTGCAGCATCCGTGATTCTGGGATTCCTCATAGGCTTTTGCTGCGTGTGGAGTCAGTTTGTATTATATAAGACCACTCTTTTTGATTCTTCTTCAAAGGTATTTGCGGCTTTGGCGGCAAGCCTTGGTTTTTCTGTTTTCACCATTCCTCTTGTGTCCGAGATGATCGGACTGATAAAAAAATACAGTTTTGATGTAAACGATAATGAAAAAAAAGGACGGTTAATATATTTTTTTAAAGTATTTGCAGCTGTCATTATTGTCTATATACCGATGTTTTTATACGTCTGGCCTATGAATTTTTTCAGTGATTCGTGGGATGAACTGGTCGCCCAGATAGAAGGCAGAAGATCCACACACCATACGGTGATACATGGACTTATGCTCAGGAAATTTTACATCCTGGGATTAAAGCTCGGTGAGCCGGCTTACGGTTTCCAATTCTATACCATATTGCAGATGATGATAATCGCTTTTGCAATAGCCGTATTCATGGTTTATGTATATGAGAAGTGTTCGGACAAAAAGGTAAGAGCATTTTTTTTAATCCTTAATCTGATCAATCCCGTAAATGTATATTATGCCGTTTCGGCAGATAAAGGCACTATGGGGATAGCACTTGCCATGGTGGCAATGGTCAGCCTGTTCAGGATTCTGGATCATATGGAGTCGGAAGGCACCGTGAAAAACAGGAGATTTGTTATTAATGTGCTTGTTTTTATTCTGTGCGGTTCGATGGGCTGTCAGTTCAGAAACAATATGGTCTATGCGTTTCTTCTGGGTGGTATAGTGATCGCGGTATTAAGAAAAAACATCCCACAGAAGATCATAATGCTGTTGATCGTACTGGCCGTATTCGGATCGTATAAGATCGAGTATCACGGATTGATCAGACTTGAGAACTCCAAAGAAGTTGATACATACAGGGAGACTTTCGCTTTTCCGATAAACTGTCTGGCAAGAATTGTTAAGCTTCATGGTGATGAGCTTGATCCGGAAATTTATTCTTCGATAACGGAATATATACCCGAATACGCTATTGAGGAAGAATATAACATAAGCATCGCGGACGGGGTTAAAGCCAGAGCAAATGAAGAATTACTGCAGAATGAAACAGGGCGGTTTATTAAATTATTTATTTACTGTGGTTTGAAATATCCCGGGGATTATCTTGACCAGTTTGCCTGGCTTACACATGGATACTGGAATCCCTATCGTGCCTGGGTGCTGACTTCCACAACAGCCGTATGTGTGCGTCCGCTTCCGGAACAGTATGCCGATATCCGGCATGATTATAAGCTCCCGTTTGGAGAGAATTCATTCCACTGGGTCTGGTGGCATGAAGGAAGATTCAAGATTCCTCTGATTGCGTGGTTTTTCAGGGGGACTGTTTACTTCTGGTCTGTTATCTTTCTGTTTGTGTACGGAATATCAAAAAAGAACAGAAGGATGATAAGCATTTCAATGATTCCGCTTTTTTACCTCATTACGGTTTTAGCGGGGCCGTTATGCCAGTTCAGATACATATATTTTAATGTACTGACGCTGCCTATTGTGCTGTATGCCCTTTTGGAGAAGAAACCTGATCAGGAAAAAGCGGCTGTATCAAGTAAATGATAGGTCAGGATACCGTTTGTGATACCTGTCGCGATCGTATCCTGATAATCCGGTGAAGTCAGAAGCGGGAATTCCGCCGATGACGAAAGATAACCTGTCTCTATCAGTACCGAAGGAATGGTACTGTAATATACGACTTTGATATCTGAAAGGGTTTTGATCCCGCGGTCCTTAGCTCCGGTTGCGTAAAGAGCTCCGGAGTAGACACAGGCTGCCAGGTCAAAGCTTTTTTCATTTCCGGGAGCGTAGCAGTACGCGCTCATACCGGACAGTGAAGAATTTCCTCCGATGGCATTGCAGTGGATGCTGACGAATACTGCTTCGGGATGGATGTTCTCAAAGCAGTAGCGGTATTCGAGACTTACGAATGTATCATCCGGTCTTGTCAGAAGGACCGTTGCTCCCTGTGCCTCAAGCATTGCCTTGGTCCTCAGAACTATGGAGAGGTTGACGTTCTTTTCATAGACGCCGTTCCTGACACAACCCGGATCCCTTCCGCCGTGCCCGGCATCGAGTATGACGGTAAACCCGCTTAAGGGTCCCTGCCCGGCAGCAGGCGTCCCGGCCGGTATGTTTTCTCTGGCCTGTCTGCCCTCGGAAATGCCGAAGGTTACGTAATGAGCCAGCGCTCCCTGGGGATCGTTTCCGAAATAGTATGCGATATCGGGATATCTCGAAACATAATAGTCGAAATCGTAGACTGAGGAATAGTCGATGCCGTTATAGACCGTGATCCCCGAAGCCTTTGTATTAAGAGGGATCAGCATGATAAGGGCGAAAAAAAGAAATACGGACAGAAAATTTACGGAAATATACGCGATTTTGACTTTTTTCATGACTTTTTCCCCCGTAAAGCGGCAGAATCACCGCCTTTTCCATAAGTATACTAAAAAGCTCGAAAAAAGTATTGATTTTTTCTTGACAAGCAGAGAACTATTGTGTAATATCTACTTTGCTGTTGCAAAATACATATAGCAATGCAGGTGTAGTTCAGTGGTAGAACACCAGCCTTCCAAGCTGGATATGTGGGTCCGATTCCCATCACCTGCTCTCACAGAAACCTCGTAATCAAGCGGATTACGAGGTTTTTTCTATGTCTGAAATCTGGTTGAAACTGGTTGAAAGCCCGTAATCAAAGGCTTTATCTACCGTTTCATAGTCTTTTTGAGTAATACTTCTGCTCAAATATCTTTCTGTGGTGCGTAAGTCTGATTGACCGCCCATGATACGTGCTCTGTTTGCATCGCTGAAATATGCCACCTGAGTAATGAAATATGCCCTTAATTTGTGATTTGATCTATAAGGGATACCTAATTCCTCACAAGCCTTCTTAAGATGCTCATTTAAGCGATTATTGGAGATGCGGTTTCCTGCAGCGTTTGGAAAAATATATTTTGAATCCGGACGTTCCGCCCGGTATCTTAGTAGAAGCAAGTTTGCTTCTTGGCTGAGGGGGATGATTTTTACACCTTTATCTCCATTTTTAATGTTTCCGCTTTCGGTATATGCATGCGTAATAGTCAATAACCGATGGTTTTCATCATGATCAGTATGTTTCAGATCGGCTGATTCGCTGAATCTGAGTCCTGTATAAGCATTAAAACAAATGGCTTCATCGTAGGGACTCTTAGAATTGATCAGATGATTAACTATTCTTTGAGCTTCTTCGTAGGTATAAGCTAATTCACCGACACTGGTTTCCGGTATGGTTTTGACGGATGATACTGTTATACCGTTAGCGATGTTGCAGGGAATAATATCATGTACCGTAGCATACTCAAATACCCAGTTTATTATGCTTTTGATGTCGCATATCCTTTTCCTGGTGAGTTTATCTTTGAAAGAGATAAAGAATAACTCGATATCGGAAGCTTTTATATCCTTTAGCGGCATTTTCTCAAAATCGGTTCCTTTGATAAAGGAATCATACGTGTACTGATTTCTTGTCTTGGTTTTACTGGTATTGCCTTTTTTGGCTATGTGCCAGTCAAGGGCTTCAGTGAAAATAGACTGTATTGTCGCAGTATCTGTTAATGCTTTACCTGAATAATGACAAAAGAGTTTCTCATACAGTTCCTCAAGACTCTTTGCATACACTTTCTCGGTACTGCTGATACGTGTAGCAAAATGAGTGATCCCTTTTTTCTCATAGGTACTGATTTTGTACTTATGCACCTGGTTTATGTAGTTTTCAAGGTTCGATTTTCTCATTGCACTTAATTGTGCGCGGTAGCCGTCATCTATGGTAGATGAATTGAGCACCACCGTCAACGAGTCTATCGTGGAGATATCATCACTGTATTTAGTTTTCATGATACCTCCTTCCTTGGTAACTAAAGATGATTAAATGGATAATAAATACCCCGAGGCCTTTAGGTTGCTACACCGAGGCTTCGGGGCGTTTTGGATTCGACTATTGTCTTTTTTACCGCTTCATATGGGGTGAGATCGACATTTCCATATTCGTTCTTACGATGAAGCATTTCCGTCTTGAACTTGTGATTTGCCCTCTGACGTTTTCGGTTTTTCAATTTGACCTTCTTTCCTGATGGTAACTTTAATAAACATCCTTATACAGCTGACATCCGGGTGATCCGGGGAACGCCGGGCTCATTGAGCCATATTATTCGAGTTGTCTGAAATAGTATCTTCCAGGTACTGATAAATGGACCGTTTTGGAATTCTCCATATACGACCGATCTTTATTCCTTTGATACGGCCGCTATTTACCAATTCATAAGCACTTACTCTGCATATCCCAAGCATCTGACTTAATTCATATACAGAAACAATGTCGGGATATTCGGTAAAGTAGCTAAGGTATGAGCTTTCCGGCAGTTCTTTCATTATTTGACACCTCCAATCTGTATTGTTTTGGAATTACATCGAGTGATGTAATTTACTTGATGATATAACACAATGTAATGGATGTCAAGAAAATTACCACAAATGATGTATGATTTTATTGTTTTTTTCTTATTTATATGTTGTATAATGGATAAAAACCAAATAATAGGGCGTTTCAATAAGGACAATACTTATGAAATTCAGCGAAAAACTCAGAAAATACAGATTGCTTAGACAGATAACCCAGAAAGAATTGGGAAAAAGAGCCTTAGAAGGCAAGAGAGACAGCGCGGTAAGAATAAATAAATATGAGAACGGGATAATAGAGCCCGCTCCTGAAAGTATGCAGATATTAGCCGATGCTCTGGATGTAGATGTTGAGGCTTTATCTTCTGTAGATATCGCCGGTGATGAGGACAGGATCCAGGCTCTTTTTGATCTAGAAGAAAATCGTGATCTTAAAATTCGGAGAAGCGAAGGGAAGATTACTCTGGAATTCGATACCAGTAAGTTCACCAATGATAATTCCCGTTGGTTATCATTTCTGAATTATTGGTATAACGAAAGGACCAAGTTTAAAAATCCGGATGAAAATACGGATGAATATGAGTTATGGAAAGCCAGATTTTTTTCTAATTTCAGAAATAGTGTAGATGAACAGCGCAGAACTCTAGAGGAAGCTTACAAGGATGATCTCAGTAAAAGGAAAGGAGATCATTATAAAAACACGTCGGATATCACAGTATTGCTGCGCCGGATGATAGAATCCGGGCTAACTGTATCTACGAGGCAGAAAACCAATGCGATAGGTTTTACTTTTTCAATAAAAGAACTAACGGAGGCAATTAAGCCCGAGCAAAGAGAGTATTTCCTGACATTTTTATATGAATATTATTACTGGGGAGAATACGGAGCAAGAATCGAAGACTGTATAGAATTAGCAGACCGGGATTATCGAATAACTTATTATGTCTATGTGCCCACATTTGTTGTTATAAAATCCCAGGTTGATGAATTTATTGAATTTAATAATCATCCGGAAAAAAGTTCATATGATGAGGAAGAATTCGAATCATTATTTGCAGACAGCTTGAAATATCATACTAACGAGATAGAAAATGAAATTATGCTTTACAGTTCTTTTAAAAAGCAGCCTTTTTAAAGAGGGAGAATAATAATGGTTTCCAAAGAGTATTTTGGTGAAGGAAAAAATATAGAATTTAAGCAAGAAATACCTTCTAAACATGAAAAGTTTCTGAAGGATATTATTGCGTTTGCCAATACTAGCGGTGGGAAAACCATTATTGGTATTGTGGATGAAACAAAAGAGGTAGTCGGTATTGGTGATCAGAGTCCGTTTAAGATGTCTGACTCAATTTCTACGATGATCTCTGATGCGTGTACACCTCTCATAGAAAATGATATATATCCACAGACTGTAGAGGGAAAAACGGTTCTGGTGGTGGAGGTATTTCCAGGAAAGCAACGTCCTTATTACCTTGCAAAAAAGGGAAAGGAGGATACTTCCTATATCAGGGTCAATGGCACCAGCAGACCTGCAGATCCCATTACATTGAGAGAACTTGAACTGGAAGGAGCTAACGTATCCTATGATTCTATGCAGGATATAGGTGTGGAATATGATGAAGGTAAGACACTGGAATTATGCAAAACGGTTAAGGAGATTGCCTTATTAAATTGCGAAACAGAGGATGAAAAATCAGCAATTAAGGATATGACTGTTGGGAAGCTTGCGGATATGGGAGTGCTTTGCAGAAAGGGCAATGCATTTGCTCCCACCCATGCTTTTTCTTTGCTGACCGAAAACAAGTCCCGGTTCGCGAAAATACAGTGCGCCACATTTAAAGGTAATGTCAGGGATGTGTTTATTGACAAGAAAGAGTTTGATGGCCCGATTTATGAGCAATTAACAGATGCGTATCAGTTTGTTCTCAGACATATTAATATCGGAGCCAAGGTGGATGGGCTATATAGAAAAGACATCTATGAGCTTCCTATCAAATCCATCAGGGAATTGATAGCAAATGCGGTTATTCACAGAAGTTATTTAGCAGAATCAAAAATTCAGATATCGATTTTTGATAATAGAATTGAAGTTGTATCGCCCGGAATGCTCTATGGCGGAATGGATTTCGAGGCCATGAAGAGTGGCAGATCGAAATGCAGGAATCAGGCAATAGCCGACATTTTTCAGTACATGCACATTGTAGAAGCGTGGGGAACCGGTATTCCCAGGCTTATTGCAGCCTGTGATCAATATGGTCTGCAGGAACCGACCTTTGAAGAGTTCGGGGACGGAATTAAGGTAACCGTTTACAGAACTCAGGCGGATAAACAGATAGGCAAACGAACAAACGAACAAACGAACAAACGAACAGACGAACAAACTAATAATAAAATGAGTGATCATAAAGAAAAGATACTTGAGTATCTTGGAAGTGTAGAAGATGCATCATCTTCAGACATTGCAAAGGTACTTGGGCTTAGTCAGTCAAGAATAAGATTAATACTGTCAGAGATGGATGAAGATGTTGAATCCATTGGTGCAACAAATAAAAGACGTTATAGAAAAAAATAAACAGCTTTTTATGGCAATTATTTTGTATCAGAAAATTCTACTAAGATTCTATGATGTGTAGAGTTGTAGAGAGCATATTCTGCTTATCGTAGGTAGCTCTATGACATATCCCTTGTTACGCTTTATCCGTAACCTATTGTTGCGGACAGGAGGATAAATAAATGAATCAGGAATTGACCGGAAAATTCATCGCACAGCTTCGAAAAGAAAAGAATATGACTCAGAAAGAGCTTGCGGACAAACTGGGTATTAGCGACAAGACCGTATCCAAGTGGGAGACAGGAAACGGGATGCCCGATGTATCGTTACTGCAGCTACTGTGCGAGGAATTATCCGTCAACCTGAATGAACTTCTGTCCGGAGAAAGACTCTCTGAAGAGAGTTATAACGGAAAGGCGGAAGAGAATATGATGAATCTGGCAAAGGATGCACAAGAAGGAAGAAATAATAAAAGAAGAGTAGGAATAATTGGAGCTGTTTGCGGAATATTGGTGTTTTTGCTTTTTATAGAATTTGCGATTATAAGTGCAACAGGAATTGGCGGAATTTATAGTTTTCTAGATTGGCCGACACTTATAATAGTTGTAGGCGTATTGATTGGAATAGAACTGATTGCGGGAAGGGTTGGAAGAATTTTCAAAGCGATTATAGCCTCAATCAGGAATACCGATCTTTTGGACGATGATGTCAGAGGGGTATATCTTCAGGATTTGAAATTTGCCATAAAATCTACAGTTATAGCTAGTTTTTTTGCAGCCATTATCGGTTTTGTAAACTTATTGAATAACTTGTCTGATCTATACAGTGTCGGTCCTAGCCTTGCGGTAATGTCTATCAGTTTTTTCTATGGGCTGATAATTGTGGCGCTGTTGCATGCACTTAGAGAAAGACTGAAGAAATGATTAGTATATACCAGTATGTTGTTTGGTTGTGATAATCGTTATGAATATTTCTGAGAAAAAGGGGCTGTCGCACTAGATGATTAAATCATCAGGGCGAAGCCCCTTTTCAATGCCATAAACACCCCTGATTTTTTGATATTCTTCGCAGGTGTCTGTAATAAGGAGTAGATAAATATTAATTGTTTCGGGATATATAAAAATATTTTCCCGCTATTATGAAACCTTTGTCTTATCCCAAGTGTATTATTGATGTAATGGATTCATTAGGGAGTATCTGCTGATGTCAGATGAGGAATTCCTGACCGCGTATGGGGAAAATAAAAACACGGTGTACTCCGTCATACTGAACTATGTGCGCAATGCTGATGATGCATCCGAACTGACTCAGGATACCTTTATGAAACTGTATGGCTATGAGGGTGAATTCGATTCCGATGAACATATAAAGGCATGGCTTATCAGAGTTGCGATAAATGGGTGTAAGAACTTCGTGCGTAGCAGAAAACATCCGCCCGGCTCAGATGTTTCGTATGAGCCCTTTTCAGAGGATAAATACGAATTTGATGAGATCGTGAATAAGGTGATGGCTCTGCCTGAAAAGTACAGGATACCGGTGCATCTGTTCTATTACGAAGAGTATTCGATACCAGAGATCGCATCCATACTCGGTCTGTCTGAAGCTGCGGTAAAAACAAGACTTAAGAGAGGAAGGGATAAACTCAGGGAATCTCTCAGAAAGGAAGACTGGATATGAACAAATATAAAAGCGCGATGGATACGATATGTGATAATGAATTTGCCGTGACAGGCGCAGAAATGCTGGGGATTGCTAAGAGCGCATCTTTACAGGGAGAGACCGATACAGTTAAAGGCGTACACAGAGGAAGGGCTGCGGGCAAAGTGCTCTGGATCGCTGCAGCGTGCATGCTGGTCTTTGGCACAACCGTTTCAGCAATGGGATACGGGCCGTTTGGTGAAGGGTTTCGAAGATTCTTCGGGAACGATCCCGTTACAGCTTCCATTATAGAAGAGGGACATTACGGTCAGATCGGACAGTCCGTAACCGATGGGATATTTACGGTGGATTTTGTATCCGTGACCGGAGATGCGATGTATCCGAAGCTCCTGTTTGACGTTACGGTTAATGATGAAGCACTTACAAGTACGAACAGCAGGCTGAGACTATTTGCATATGTCATGGATGAGGATACATACAGGGACCGGAGAGATCAGTATGTTATGTGGAATGCCTACGGACAAAAGGATCCCGATGTGGCCAGTCTCTACCACGTCTGTATGGATGGTCCCGGATATTTCCTGACGAAAGACGGTGAGGTTCTTGCATCGATCGAGAAGATCAGTTTTGAGTTTCCGGGATATGAAGAAATCTATGAATATGATGTGGATATGGAATATCGTTTCAGCGTACCTGATTCGGCACTGAAGGAGACGTATATACAGTATTACGATAATATGACCATACCCGGCTTCCACACAGATTATGATCTGTATCGTGCCGAATTCGGAGCATATGATTCGGTCCTGGTGGTGACATATGATTATATCGGAACGGAGCTTGCAGACGGCCGGACGGACTTTGAAGAGGTGAGGAATCTATTTGACAGTTCCTGGCAGGATTTTTCAGGACACTTTGTACTGAGTGTTGACGGTGAGGAGTATGCTCCGCTGGAGTCCGGATGGAGCTGGTGTGATGAAGAGGGAACCTTCTTTGAACCCGGCAGGTGCAGCGCCTGGATAAGATTCCCGAGCATCGATCACGGATCGGCGGAGAGCATAAAACTTATCGCCGGTGGGCAGGAGTATGTTCTTAAGTAGGAGATACAGTAAATTACGGTGGTGGAACAGATTACCTGTATGAAAAATATCTGAGATAGTACTCTTAAACCAAGGGGCTTCGCCCTGATGATTTAATCATCTAGAGCGACAGCCCCTTTTTTTATCTTTTGGCTGTAATTAATTACTTACCTGTCAAACTCCTGAATCCTAGAGAGGAAATGTTCTGGCTGCTTATTCTCGTTTTGGAGAATCCTATCTAGGTCGAATTTGTTCCATCTGAGTACTTCTATGACAGCTAGATCCCAGGTGATTCCGGACATGGATTCCTCAATCCTGTCATACTGTTCGTAGAGTTTTTCGAGCTCGGTTCTCCACTTCCCGGGAGTGATCGACTTGTCTGGCTCCATGATCATTTTTTTAAGGCTCTCGCGGTATGTATCATAGTAAGCGAGCTCGACAATGTGTTTATTACAATACTGTTTCTGCTTCCATCCCCGAAGTTCCCATTTTTCCTTATTGAACTTTATATAAGGCTCATACTCACTATATTTGCTCAGGAGTCCTTCAAGGTACTTTATGCGGGATGACTTTTCGGTTAGCAGAGCATAGTTCCTATCGAATATAGGCTCAAGCTCCTTTTTGACATTCTCTACCTGATCATATGAAAACCATCCCTTTTCCCTTACATATGCTTCCATGAACTTCCTGTCCTGGAGCCTTTCTCGTCCGGATATACGGCCGATATATCTTCCCTTGATTATCGGGAGCTTCAGACGGTTGTTATACCGTTCTGCTAACATACGGATCACATTCAGGATCTCGTTCTTTATGGTCTTGACTACTGTAACGGGAATGGCTTTGACGGTTTCGAGGTTTTCTATTGCTTTTTCGTATGCAGCTCTGGCAGACATGATTATTGTATTTTTGGCTATGATATCTCGGTTGATATCTCCCCTGATTGTCCTGATGCCTGCACGTTCTAAAGCACTTGCCTTTTCTCCCAAATGTATCTGTGGGAAGATATCAAGGCCCTGGTCTTTAAATGATCTGTGCTCCCAGAAGTTTTCGGTCATGCCCAGTCTTTCGTTGACAGAATTAATGGTGTCGACAAGATCTTTTCTCCATATCGATGCATTCTCTCTGCTGTTCCAGTCGTTGGTCTGAATGGTGGCACATTTCCACTGCTTTCGATTCTGTTTATCGAGCTTTTGCATTCCGGTTGTTTTGTCAATCAAAGGGATTCTTTCGCCATTATCATCCGTCAGATAGACTTTCTTTTGCTTTGGCATCCAGTGTCCATGTTCATCTATCCCTCGCATCGTCAGGAGTATGTGACAGTGAAGGTTCCTTTGACCGGTCTTCTTGTTCTCCGAATCATGTATTGCAAACTGCGCACACATCCCCTTGCTTACGAAGTTACGATTGACGTAGTCCCTGACAACTTCTGTAGCAAGTTCGTAGCTCCATTCGTTCGGCAGCTCTATCCTGTAAGTTCTGGCAAGTTGTGCATTGGATCCTTTCTCATTGTTCTCTACGCTGTTCCATAATACATATGGATCCAAATACTCAGGCGGGGCGTTTTCTGGGAGCATGACTTCACAGTGGACCAGGTCCTCCGAATACTTGGGATAATACATCTTACCATCGGACTCGGAATACATCTTCTCCCTGCTTATATATGAGGCTTGTTCCACAGCTGAATGACCACCTCGACAGTTTGCACTCCTTCCACATATCTGCGCTCTTGTACTTATACTTTTGATTGCCAATTTTCTTTTCTCCTTTTGTCGCCACGTTAGTGCGCGATGATCCGCTTTTTAGCGGATGCCCCCGGCAGGGCGCACGGTACCACCGCAGGTGGTATATCTGTGCGCACCGAGAAAACTCGGTGAGAGACCTTAGGCACTTTCTCTTTCGGCTTTCTCATTTTCGGTTGTATTTATATTGGCTTCTTTAAGAGATCTTTCGCGGACGACAGTAGATATCATGTTTTGAACGTCTCTGCTTGCAAAAGCGCATGCTATGATCCTGTTCATTTCAAGCTCCGTGAACCCGTAAGCATCAGGGAAATATTTGATGATTATCCCGCCCATCATGAACTTATGATGGTCCTGTTCTTTTCTGAGAGTCTTCTTTTCCTCCCTTCTGACTTTGGCAAGCCTGGCCTTTGCTCTTTTAACCTCTTCAATAGCCTGTAATTCTCTTTGAGTTTTTTCTTTTTGATCCATGTAGATTCTCCTTTTCTGAAGTAGCGTATTAGACGTTTTGGGGTAAAAAAATAGACGAGAGCAAAATGCTTCGTCGTTTTTTCAAATTGTCTTGTGCGCGTTGGGATGATTAATTTCTTACCAACTTTTTTTCCAGCTCTGCAAAATCGTATTCCCGCTGTGGAAAGCTGCAAAACATATTTTTCTTTGGCTTATGTACAGGTGAGTGAACAACCCTATTCAGTCGCTCTGTGCACCATTCTCTGATAGTAGTAAAGTTATGACAGCCTTTATATCCGTTTTCTTTGATACGGCTTATCTGATAGTCTACACTTTCTTTTCCAAATTCGGACACAAGATCATCATATTCTGAATCGGTAAGTGTGTCGTTGCTACACACTCTATTAGTACTAACTTTCTGAATATTAGATATATTAGTAATAGATTGTATCTGATTATCCGTATACGGTTTTTCCGTATTCGGATTTACCGTATACGGATTTTCAGTACACGGTGAGGATTCAGGATTGTTGGGAGTATTTTGATCATGTGACGGAATTTTGACCGGATTCTCATGGACTTCCAGATCGGTGGAATCGAACTTGCCTCCCATATTTCTGCCCTGGACCCTGGTAACGTAGCCCTTATCGATAAGGCTGTTTAGGGTCTTGGCTATCTTATCCCTTCCGTCGGGAAGAATAGCACTGAGACCGTTGAGGGTTAGATTCCAGTTATCGGGAAGAGAAAGAAGAGTGATGAGCATACCTCTTTCTGCAAGTGAAAGCGTATGATCCTTTGTAATGTTCTGTGAAACGATAGTATATTGCCCTTGGGTTTTATTTTTTAATACAGCCATTGATCTGCTCCTTTATAAACGCACAAAAAAACAGACCTTTCGGTCTGATGAATATGTGTTACAATATTTCTTGTATGGTTTATCCAGACGTGTATTGTAAATGAGAATTTTCTGGTTGAAAGTTGGTTGAACGCAGATTGGCTACCGCGCAAACCTCCTATTCTTCAGTATTTTGTGATGGAGTGAAACATCCGATTCCCATCACCTGCTCTCTCGGAAATCCCGTAAAGTCAAGGCTTTGCGGGTTTTTTATTTTCTGTTTTACCGTGTAAAATCGTGTAGTGGAAATCGTGAATATAGC
>JAEEQL010000154.1 GCA_016285265.1 Lachnospiraceae bacterium | reverse complement strand
GCCTTATTGCACTTGCGCATGGATTCGATGGCTTTCTCATCTCTTACCGGGATCATGATCATCCGAGAATGGAGATGATATCTGCGAATACGTCCTTCATGTCCCTGGTGCCGTCAACGGTCTTAAGGACATTTCTCTCAGTGTAGAAATCAATGAGAGGCTGGGTCTGATCATGATAAACCTTAAGTCTGTTGAGAACGGTCTCAGGCTTGTCATCATCGCGGAGAACAAGTTCGGATCCGCAAGTATCGCAGATTCCTTCCTGCTTGGGGGGAATATGCTCGATATGATAGGTAGCACCGCACTTGAGGCAGGCACGTCTTCCGCTCATACGGCGAACGATGTTCTCATCGGGAACATCAACGTTAACTGCATAATCGATCTTATCTCCGAGCTTATTCAATGCATCCTCAAGGACCTCGGCCTGAGGAATGGTACGGGGAAATCCGTCGAGTACATAACCATTCTTGCAGTCATCCTGAGCTACTCTGTCGAGAAGGATCTTGACAGTAAGCTCATCGGGAACAAGCTTTCCTGCGTCCATGTATTCCTTTGCCTGTTTTCCGAGTTCGGTTCCGTTCTTGATGTTGGCACGGAAGATATCTCCGGTGGATACATGGGGAATGCTGTATTTTTCAGCGATCATTTTAGCCTGGGTGCCTTTTCCGGCGCCGGGTGCTCCGAGCATGATTATCTTCATCTGGATCTCCTTATATTAAGCACTTAAGAGAGATCACATCATTCCGCTTTCTTGCGAAAGCGGAATACTGCGGTCTCTCTGTTTGAGTTACATATCTTTATCAGTCTTTAAGGAAGCCCTTATAGTTTCTGACGAGCATCATCGACTCTACCTGCTTAAGAGTTTCGAGGATAACGCTTACAATGATTATCAGGCTGGCGCCGGATGTCGAAACGTTTGCTCCGAATACTCCGTTAAATACATAAGGCAGTACGGATACGATGATAAGTCCTACGGCACCGATGAAGATCAGATAGTTCAGGACCTTCGCAAGGTAATCCGAAGTCGGCTTACCGGGACGGATGCCGGGAATGAAACCACCCTGTCTCTTCAGGTTATCTGCAACCATAAGCGGATTAAAGGTTATGGAAGTGTAGAAATACGAGAAGAAAACGAGCAGCAGGATATAAACCAAAAGTCCGATCGAATACTTCATCTGACCGGGGATGCACCAGTTCCTGGTCGAGAGTCCCTTTAATACCTCACCCCAGAATCCGGTAGGATTCAGGTCGGGAATCATAGATACGATGATGACGGGGAACTCGAGAAGTGACTGTGCAAAGATGATGGGGATCATTCCCGAAGTGTTGACCTTGAGGGGAATGTTGGATGTTGCTCCGCCCACCAGCTTGTTACCTGCCATCTTCTTGGCATACTGTACGGGGATCCTTCTCTCGCCGCCGTTAAGGAAAACTACCATGACGATCATGCCGATGAGAATGGCAATGATGATCAGTGAGGCGAGAACAGCGGTTGCGGGTGCTTTGCCCTTAACGAACTGTTCATAGAGTGAAGTGAGATCCTGAGGTATCCTTGAAAGGATATTGATGATAAGGACTATCGATATACCGTTTCCGATACCGTGCTCAGTGATCTGCTCACCGATCCACATAAGGAATGCGGAACCTGCGGTGAGTGCCACGATACAGGTTATTACGTTATACCAGGCAAAAGGAATAAGAAGACCATTCTGTCCGAATCCGATTGCCATCGCAGTTGACTGGATGAGCGCAAGGACGACAGTTACATACCTGGTGATAGCAACCATTTTCTTACGTCCGGTTTCACCGTCACGCTGCATCTCCTCAAGCTTAGGAATAGCTATCGTGAGAAGCTGGATGATGATCGATGACGTAATGTAAGGGTTGATGTTAAGTGCAAGGATCGACATCTGCATGAACGATCCGCCTGTGATCTGATCGAAGAAGCCAAGAGCTCCTCCGCTCTGCTCGGCGAACCATCTCGCGAAATAAGTCCTGTCTACACCGGGCACAGGAAGACACGATCCAATGCGGATGACTATCAGCATCATAAAGGTAAAGAGGACACGTGTTCTGATCTCTTTAACCTTCATGGCGTTCTTTAATGTAGTGAGCATCCGATCACCTCGTTATTATTCAATGATTTCTGCGGTTCCGCCGGCGTTCTCGATCTTTTCCTTAGCTGATGCAGAATATGCATTTACCTTTACATTAAGCTTCTTGGTGAGTTCGCCGTTTCCAAGGATCTTTACACCGTCTGCGATCTTGCTGATAACACCTTCTGCAAGAAGAACTTCGGGAGTGATCTCGGTGCCGTTCTCGAATCTCTCAAGTGCACTTACGTTGATAGCGATGATCTCAAGTGAGTTGCGGTTGGTGAATCCTCTCTTGGGGATACGTCTGTAGAGAGGCATCTGACCACCTTCGAATCCGATCCTGGGTGCTCCGGAACGAGCCTTCTGACCCTTGTGACCCTTACCTGCGGTCTTTCCGTTTCCTGAACCGTGTCCGCGACCTCTTCTGAAGTTATCGCTCTTTACTGAGCCTTCAGCGGGCTGTAAATTTGACATTTCCATGTTTTAGGCCCTCCTTATGCTTCTTCGACCTTGACCATGTGGGAGATCAGTCTGACCTGTCCCTTAGTTGCGTCATTGTCGGGAAGTACTACGGACTGTCCGATCTTACGCAGACCCATGGACTGTGCAATATTCTTGTTCTTAGGTACCTGTCCGATAAGGGACTTTACCAGAGTTACTTTAACCTTCTTGTCTGCCATCTGTCTCTCCTCCTTATGCAAGAACGTCAGCTACTGCCTTGCCGCGCTTTCTTGCAACTTCCTCAGGGCGCTTAAGCTCTGCAAGTCCTTCGATTGCTGCAAGAACGACATTCTGCTTGTTGTGAGAACCGAGGCACTTGGTACGGATGTTCCTTACGCCTGCAAGTTCGCAAACAATACGGACAGGACCACCTGCGATGATACCGGTTCCTTCGGGAGCTCTCTTAAGGAGAACATCTGCGGAGCCGTAATGTCCGATGTAATCATGAGGCACTGAATTGTTGTCATCAAGAGGGATCTCGATGATATGCTTAACGGCATCTTCCTTACCCTTGCGGATAGCTTCGGGAACTTCCTTAGCCTTGCCGAGTCCGACGCCTACGTGACCATTCTTGTCACCTACAACTACAAGTGCAGTAAAGCGGGAATTGGAGCCGCCCTTTACGACCTTGGTAACTCTCTTGATCGTAACGACCTTATCCTCGAGCTCTAACTGGCTTGCATCTATGATAGTACGCTTCATATTTGTGATCATCCTTTCTTAGAATTCCAGGCCAGCTTCTCTGGCTGCCTCTGCTAATGCTGCGACCTTGCCCTGGTATATAAAGCCGCCTCTGTCGAATACGACTTCCTTGATACCCTTTTCAAGAGCACGCTTTGCGATCACAGTGCCGACATAGGCAGCTGCTTCTACGTTATCTGTCTGCTCAAGCTCACCCTTGATCTCTTTCTCCATGGTGGATGCGGATACAAGAGTCTTGCCTTCTACATCATCAATAATCTGAGCAGACATGTGGCTGTTGCTTCTGAAAACTGCAAGGCGGGGACGCTCTGCGGTTCCTTTGAAGCGGTTACGAATTCTTTCGTGCTTCTTGGCACGTACATCCTGTCTAGATACTTTGCTAACCATCTTCACACTCTCCTTATCTCAGATTATTTCTTACCGGTCTTACCAACCTTGCGGCGGATGGTCTCATCGGCATACTTGATTCCCTTGCCCTTATAAGGCTCAGGTCTTCTCTTGTCGCGGATGACTGCTGCAAGCTGTCCAACCTTCTCTTTATCAATTCCCTTGACGGTAATGATGTTACCCTCAACTACGGTCTCAACGCCTTCGGGATCTTCCATCTCTACGGGATGTGAATATCCGAGGTTAAGTGTAAGCTTCTTGCCCTGCTTTGCAGCTCTGTAACCTACACCGTTGATCTCGAGCTTCTTCTCGAAGCCATCGGTAACACCGATGATCATATTGTTGAGAAGAGTTCTTGAAAGTCCGTGAAGGGATCTGTTCTTCTTAAGATCATTGGGTCTTGAAACGGTGATCTCACCGTTTTCCTGTTCGATCTTCATGTCCGCGGGGAATACTCTCTCAAGAGTTCCCTTAGGGCCCTTTACAGTCACTTTATTATTTTCTGCTACCTCTACAGTAACACCTGCAGGGACAGCGATTGGCATTTTACCGATTCGTGACATGCCCGTACCTCCTTGAAATATATAAATTAATGATTACCAAATGAATGCAAGAACTTCGCCGCCGATCTTCTTCTCACGAGCCTGCTTGTCGGTAAGCACACCCTGATTGGTGGAGATGATAGCGGTGCCGAGTCCGCCGAGTACCTTGGGAAGCTCATCGCCGCCTGCATATACTCTGAGGCCGGGCTTGGAGATTCTCTTGATGCCGGAGATGACTCTCTCGTTCTTGTTGTTGTTGTACTTCAGGAAGATACGGATATCTTTGAATGCGCCGTTCTCAACCATTTCGTACTTTGCGACATATCCCTCATCAACGAGGATGTCTGCGATAGCCAGCTTCATCTTGGAGCTGGGGATGTCTACTGTATCATGCTTTGCAGTGTTAGCATTACGGATTCTTGTAAGCATATCTGCAATAGGATCACTCATTGTCATTGCGCTTTTCCTCCTTTACCAAGATGCCTTC
>JAEEQL010000153.1 GCA_016285265.1 Lachnospiraceae bacterium | reverse complement strand
AAAAGCAGCGAAGGAGAAGAAAATGGAAGTTTTATCACAGGGCGGTGTGACCGCAGCCAAAGGATTCAAAGCGGCATCAACCGCTGCAGGCATCAAGTATCAGGGAAGGACCGATATGGCAATGGTATGGTCCGATGAGCCCTGTGTATGTGCGGGAACATATACAAGCAACGTTGTAAAGGCAGCA
The DNA here is from genome assembly GCA_016285265.1 of Lachnospiraceae bacterium. GTDB lineage: Bacteria > Bacillota > Clostridia > Lachnospirales > Lachnospiraceae > AC2028. Next base: position 4,547 of record JAEEQL010000153.1, on the reverse strand, counting down.
TGCGTACTCTGGGACAAGGAGATCACCGAATCGGGAGAGCCCATGCAGGCAGTTGTCGTCAATTCGGGAATCGCAAATGCATGTACCGGCGAGGAAGGCTTTAACGCCTGCCGCAAGACCGCCGAAGCTGTGAACGCAGCACTCGGAGTTCCGGCCAATACCGTAGCGGTCGCATCGACCGGCGTCATCGGAATGCAGCTTCCCGTAGAAAAGCTCGAAGCAGGCGTAAAGGCAATGGCTCCCCTTCTTTCTGATACGATCGAAGCCGGAACCGCTGCATCCAAGGCCATCATGACCACGGACACGATCAATAAAGAGATCGCCGTAACCTTCGAAGCAGGCGGAAAGAAGGTAACACTCGGCGGAATGAGCAAGGGCTCGGGAATGATCCATCCCAACATGTGCACCATGCTCGGCTTTCTTACCACCGACCTTTCGATCGACAAGAAGCTCCTTCAGGAAGCACTCAGCTCGGTCATCGTCGACACCTTCAACATGATCACCGTCGACGGCGACACCTCAACAAACGATACTCTCCTCATCATGGCCAACGGCCTTGCGGGAAATGAGACCATCACCTCCAGGGGAGCGGATTACGACGAGTTCTACAAGGCTCTCGAATATGTCTGCACCTTCCTTGCAAGGACCATGGCAAGCGACGGAGAGGGTGCGACCAAGCTCTTTGAATGCAAGGTTGTAAACGCGAAGTCCAAGGAAGACGCAAGAACCCTTTCAAAGGCTGTCGTCGGCTCTAACCTCAGCAAAGCAGCCATCTACGGATGCGATGCGAACTTCGGAAGATTCCTTTGCGCAATGGGTTATTCCGGCGCGAAGTTCGATCAGGCGGATGTCGAACTCTTCTTCGTAAGCGCAGCCGGAAAGCTTCAGGTATTCGATCACGGCGTGCCCCTTAACTTCGACGAGGAGTTTGCCGTCAAGATCATGAAGGAAAAGGAAGTCACGGTTTACGTCGACATGCACGAAGGAAGCGAAGAAGCGGTAGCCTGGGGCTGTGACCTCACATATGATTACGTCAAGATCAACGCAGACTACAGAAGCTGATCTGACAAAATACGCCGCAAGCGAAAAAGAAAAACGGCTGACGGAGAACAGACAGATATGAAAACGAAAGTATACATTGACGGACAGGCAGGAACCACGGGCCTTCAGATCTATGACCGCATACAAAAGCGTGAAGACCTGGAGCTCATGAAGATCGCAGAGGACAAAAGGCACGACCTTGATGAAAGGAAGAAGTTTTTAAACGAAGCTGACATCGTCTTCCTTTGCCTTCCCGATGATGCGGCCAGAGAGTCCGTTTCACTTATCGAAAATGAAAACGTAAAGGTCATCGACGCATCGACCGCACACCGCACAAACGATGCATGGGATTACGGATTTCCCGAGCTTTCAAAGGCTCAGCGCGAAAGGATCGCAGCGTCGAAGAGAGTAGCAAATCCCGGATGCCACGCAACAGGCTCCGTTGCTGCCATCGCACCCCTTGTTAAAATGGGAATCCTTCCCGCCGATTACCCCATCTCGATCTATTCGCTCACAGGGTACTCCGGCGGCGGCAAGAAGATGATCGCAGATTACGAGGCTGAAGGAAGGGACATTCTTCTGTCTGCACCTTCCATCTACGGAAGAACCCTTAAGCATAAGCACGTTCCCGAGATCACCAAGGTTGCCGGACTTAAATATGCACCCGCATTCCTTCCCGTGGTCGACGATTACTACAAGGGAATGGCAACCACGATCCTTCTTCAGAGCAGGCTTCTTACCGGCACGCCTTCCGCAAAGGAAATATGCGAAAAGCTTGCGGACTACTACAAGGATGAAGCTCTGGTAAGCGTAAAGCCCTTCGAGGATGAACCCGGCAAGATCTACGCTAACACCCTTGCCGGAAGGGACGACCTCGAGATCTATGTATACGGCTACGAGGATCTGATCGGTGTCACCGCACTTTTCGACAACCTCGGAAAAGGTGCATCCGGAGCGGCCGTACAGAACATGAACATCATGCTCGGCATCGATGAGAAGACAGGACTTAACGTATAAAGAAATAGACTTTAAGAAACGAAAAGGAGTTTGAAATGTCTGAGAACAAAGATATGGATCTTGCAATGAAAAAAGCCGAGACGCTCGTTGAAGCTCTCGCATATATCCAGAAGTTCAACCGCAAGATCATAGTCGTAAAATACGGCGGAAGCGCAATGGCATCCCCCGATCTTCAGAAGAACGTCATCAAGGACGTTACCCTTCTCAAGCTGGTAGGATTCAAGCCCATCGTCGTGCACGGCGGCGGCAAGGATATCAGCAGATGGGTCTCCAAGGTAGGCAAGGAGCCTCAGTTCATCAACGGACTCAGAGTCACCGATGAAGAGACCATGGAGATCGCCGAGATGGTTCTCGGAAGAGTCAACAAAAAGCTCGTCAGCATGGTCCAGGAGCTTGGCGTCGGCGCAGCCGGCATCAGCGGAAAGGACGGCGGACTCCTCAAGGTTAAAAAGAAGCTCTCCGGCGGACAGGACATCGGTTTTGTAGGCGACGTAAAGCAGGTCAATCCCAAGATCCTTTACGATCTCCTCGATGACGATTTCCTTCCCATCGTTTCTCCCATCGGTGTGGACGATGAGTACAATACCTACAACATCAACGCGGACGATGCCGCATGTGCGATAGCTTCCGCACTCGGTGCCGACAAGCTCGTATTCCTTACCGACGTTGAGGGACTCTACAGAGACTTCAACGACAAGAGCTCCTTCATCGGAAGACTTTCCGTATCCGAGGCAGATGCCCTCATCGATTCGGGAATGATCGGCGGCGGAATGCTTCCCAAGCTCACCAACTGCACCAATGCGATAAAGAGCGGCGTCAACAGAGTGCACATCCTCGACGGAAGAGTACCCCACTCCATGCTGCTTGAGATCTTTACCAAGAACGGCTTCGGTACCGCTATAGTTGCCGATGACGATAATATTGCCAAAGAAGGCGGACAGGATGACTGATATGAACATGAAAGAATATATCGAAGAGGCCGAAAAAGACCTGCTTCACACATATAACCGTTATCAGATAGTGCTTGATAAAGGCGAGGGTGTTCACCTCTATGATATCGAGGGAAAGGAATACCTTGACTTCGTTGCCGGCATTTCCGTATTTGCACTCGGCTACGGAAACAAGGAGTATAACGATGCCCTTAAAGCCCAGATCGACAAGGTGATCCACACATCAAATTATTACTACAACGTTCCCGCTATCGAAGCCGCAAAGGCTCTGAAGAAGTACTCCGGAATGGACCGCGTGTTCTTTACAAACTCGGGCGCAGAAGCAATAGAGGGTGCGATCAAGACCGCAAGGAAATACGGCTTTAACAAGGACGGAAGGACAGATCACGAGATCATCGCTATGAATCATTCCTTCCACGGACGTACCATGGGCGCTCTTTCCGTGACCGGAAATCCCCACTACCGCGCTGCTTTCGAGCCCGGTATCGGCAACATCCGTTTCGCGGATTACAACGACCTTGAAAGCGTTAAGAAGCTCGTAAACGACAAGACCATAGCGATCCTTTTGGAGACCGTTCAGGGCGAGGGCGGACTTACTCCCGCAACCGATGAATTCATCAAGGGCATCCGTAAGATCTGCGATGAAAAAGACATCCTCATGATCTGCGACGAGATCCAGTGCGGAATGGGAAGGACAGGTTATCCCTTCGCATTCATGAAGTACGGAATAAAGCCCGATGTCATAACCGTTGCAAAGGCTCTCGGATGCGGCGTTCCCATCGGTGCATTCGCAATGACCGAGAAGGTCGGAAGCTCATCACTTGCAGCCGGCGACCACGGAACAACCTACGGAGGAAATCCCCTTTGCTGCGCTGCAGCTGCCAAGGTCCTCGAGATCATGGAAAGGGATGATATCCCCGGCAAGGCATTAAAGACCGGAGAATATCTTTGGAAGAAGCTTGATGAAGTAGCCGCAGAATTCCCTCAGATCAAGGAACACCGCGGACGCGGACTCATGCAGGGACTTGTTTTCGACCGTCCGGTAGGAGACATCATAAATAAGGCACTTGAAAAAGGTCTCATCCTCATCAATGCGGGAAGCGACATCATCAGGTTCGTTCCTCCCCTCATCATCACAGAGGCGGACATTGATGCAATGATCGTTATCCTGAAGGAAGCGATCGCAGAGACCGTTTAAAGAAGCAATTGAAAGGCTGAGGAACCGCCATGCTAAAGATGCCGGTTCCTTACTGAAGATTTATGAACAGAACAGCAAGATTATTAAGCGTATTCATGGTCGTTCTTCTTTTCCTGTATGCGTTTATCGGATCCGGTAAACAGATCAGGGAAGTGAGTACCGAAACTGCAGGAGCATCCTGGCTCGGAAGAAGCGGAAACCTCACTGTCTGGTACACGGATGAGAGGCTTTCTCCTTTTATCAGCAAGGCGGCCGTTGAATTCGGTGAAAAAGAAAACATAACCGTTATCCCCGTGCTCAAGCCTGCCGAGAATTTCCTCGAGGAATGCTATAAGGCATCC
>JAEEQL010000152.1 GCA_016285265.1 Lachnospiraceae bacterium | reverse complement strand
ACAGATACATGAGCAATGTCAGAAATATTCCGTACAGGTGCTTGATATCCGCAAAGAATACATAAAGCGTTGCAAGCACATATCCGACACCGACAGAAAACAGCAACGCAAATACTATACATATCGGGAAAAGCAGCATTGTAAAGCTCGGCTTGATTCTGAAGATCAAAAGCATCAGCACAAACGCGATACATGTATATCCGAAATTGACCAATGCCGTATAAACCCTGGAAAGGATAAATGTATGCTTTGGAAGCTTTGCTTTAATGAGAAGGCTCTTATTATCAACAAGAGCTGTCATCGCGGCATTCGTTGCTCCGCTGAATAGTCCCCATATTGTCTGTCCGGTAAGATAATAGATGGGGAAATTCTCAATTTTTCTCTTAAACATCGCAGAAAAAACAAGTGAGATGACAACCATCATAAGAAGCGGATTGAGCACACTCCAGATGATTCCGAGTGAGCTTCTCGCATACTTCCTCTTTATCTCGCGGGCTGTCAGTTCCCTTATAACGAACACATATTGTAATATGTCGCTGAATTTTCCCTTCACGCTCTGATCGTCTTTCTTATCTCAGTAACCGTTTTGGAGGCTCTCTCCGAAAACAGGCTCATTTTTCTTTTAAATCCGGTGCAGGAATTGGTTATGCTTCCTTCAGGCCATCCGCTCTTCGGAATATCCCCATCCTTAATGCCGCTTTTGATGAACATCTTTCTGATGAATGCATTCTTCTTAAGTTCATCATCGGACCATTTTCCTGCCAGTGAATAATCATCACCGGGAAGAACATCATCATTGAAAAGCATCTTCCCGAATGCCCTGCTCTCTTCGGGTGTCGGATCACTCATAATAGGTTTAAGGAGTTCCTCACAGATCCAAATCAGGTCATGATCATGAATTTTCTGTAGATCATCCTTTATTCCGTCCGCCAGGATCCCGGAAAATTCGTTCATATATCCGGAGCATCTGAGAATATAATCCTTATTCGGATTACCTTCCGGTTTGGTCACGGGAATAACCTTACCGTCCGAATATTCATATCCGTATGTCATTGATTCCGGTGAGGAACATACAGTTTCAAAAAGACAGACACTGAAGCGGTTCTTTCGTCCGAGGTTCATGACACCCGCTCCGGGAGAAAAATAGAAACTGTTGTAGCTTTCTTCGGATACCCCCTTCGGAAGTGAATACAATCCGAAGTAATACCCTTCAAGCTTTTCTCCCGCACCTATAAGTTTATTCAAGCTCTTTTGAACCGTCCCGATCCAGCCGCTGTCAACGATCGCGGTCTTGGTTTTTCGAAGGCTTTCCTTATCCAGCCCCTCCTGCTTCAGATAATCCAGAGCAGGCTTTAGTTTATCTTCTGCATGCCGCGCAACGACCTCAAAGAATTCCCTGTTATTGAGCAGCCTTTGTTTTATCTCCCTTACCTGAGCATTATCAAGCGGTTCTTCTTCTCTTCTTTCGAATCCGCATTCCTTTGCGAAGTACTTTATCTCATCATCCGAAAGGGATGCTCTTTTCATCATCTTCGCAAAAGAAATATCAAGTGCTCCGAGACATATGGTATCAAGGCAGTCATCGGGGCTTAGTGCATATTCCGCGGCACGGAGCGAATATCTTGAAACATGTATATATGAAAGTTCAATACCGGGTGCTATGACCGGACCGAGTATTTTCGCAGCTTCATAAAACAGATAAGCATCCCTCGCGCAGAAGACCAGTCTCTTAATTCCTCTTTTTCCGGCATCGGTCAGAACATAAAAAACAAATGCCGAGATCACGGGAGCAAATACACTTATGAACAGATGATCTTCTGCCGGAAGATCCGCAATCTTTTCACACGCGCTACGAAGACACCCTTCTGTAGCTTCCGAGAACGCAGGAATCCTGCGTACGGTATTCCGATACTTCGATGATCTGCTCTCCGGCACCGGACTGTTCATTTACACTCTCCCTCTCTGCTCCTGCTCTCTTTCCTTCACAGCGCTTCACTTTAGCAATAAGGCCGGAAGGCACAATGCATGCAACAATAGGTCTGAGAACATATATCCATCCGAAGGGAAACAGAATTCCCATCTTCTTATATCCGTAAGCTCTTACTCTGGCTTCATTGATGCGGTTCTTCACGCTTCGCTGGCGGTATGAAGCATTACATTCAAAATATCTGAAAAGAGGTTCCTGAATGTTATAGCCCTTAAGTCCTTTTTGCATGAGCCTCATAAAGATCTCATAGTCTTCGCACCTGTAAGTCTCATTCTCCTCGAGATAACCGGCGAACGTATCAAACACCGATCTTCTGAACATCACCGAAGGATGAATGTAAGGCGAATATCTGTAGCAGTCCTTCTTACCCGGAATCTCAGGCATATACCTGCAGCCCCATGTCCCGTTTTCATCAAAAAGTTCGGCTCCGGTTCCGCACCAGTCATATTCGGGATTACTTTCAAGGAACTCCACCTGTCTTGCAAATCTATCGGGAAGGCACTCATCATCGGCATCCATTCTTGCGATGTACTTTCCCTTTGCAAGCTTTATGCACTCATTAAGCGAAAACGCGAGCCCCCTGTTTTCATCACGTCCGGCGAGAATGATCCTTGCATCTTTCTCGGGAAGCTGCTTAAGTGCAAGTGCCGCATCCCCTTCGGATCCGTCATCCCAGATGATGAATTCGAAATCGCCGAGACTCTGGCTTAATACCGATGATACGGCTCTCTCAAGTGCAGCTGTATTCCATTGGTTATAGACTCCCATTATTACGGAGATGAGCGGTCCGTTCACTTTTCCCCCTAAGATGATCCATCACAGTTTGGAATTTACGGTAAGGATAGCCTTCTCATAAACAGGTCTCATGATCTTACGAACTTCACCATTTGAAAAATCAAATGCGGAGCTTCTGCATACATCCGAAAATCTTTTCAAAAGGTCCGGATTACTTTTAAGCTTGATGATCGCAGCTGCGTATTCATCGGATTTACCCGATCTGCATATCAGTGCGTTAACACCGTCGCGTGCATACTCCTTCGTTCCGCGTGTATCGGATGCGATAAGAGGAACCCCGCACAACAATGCCTCAACTGCCGCAACACCGAATCCTTCTCTTTTCGACGGAAAAGCAAATACATCCGCCGTCTGAAGTATTTCTTCCATATCGGTCCTGTAACCGATAAGTCTGACTCTTTCTTCAAGACCGTACTTTTTGATCAGATCGTTAAGAAGCTTCTCGTTAGGTCCTTTTCCGCATACGGTATAGTAAATATCCTTATCGGGTATCGAAGCGATCGCTTCTATTATGACCTTCTGATTCTTGTTATCATTGATCTCTGCCGCCGTCACTATATGAAATGCATCAGAGGGAACACCAATCTCTTTTCTCTTAGCATCCCTGATCTCGGGAATCGGTCTGAATTTCTCACAGTCAACACCGACACCGCCGATCTTGGTAACTCCGGCTTTCTGTCTTATATGGAATCGAAGAGCTCTTGTATAGTCTTCGCTGTTTATCGTGATTATATGATCGGTCCACCTGGCCAAAAACTTTTCTGCAGTGTAATACAGGATCCAGTTTTTAACAGGTGCGCCTTTGTAAAAATGAAACCCATGCGCGGTATAGATCACATACGGATGCTTCGCCGAAAACCTCGCAGCGATTCTGGATGTAACCGCCCCCATGGGATTATGACAATGGATAATGTCTATGTCACTGTCATCGATCAGTTTTTTTAATTCTTTGACAGCTTTAAGATTCGATTTTATTGAAAGGGGACTTTTTCTGACTTCGATCTGATGGAGTTCGATACCCTGCTTTATCAGATCATCTTTATCGAACACATAAACGGGATTATCAAAATTGGACGCATAGCTGACCTTACATCCCAGCTGCTGCGCCAGCATACAATCACCCGATTCAAACTGCGGCAAAAATCCGCTTATCGTTGTAACAAACAGAAAATTTGTCATGATGGAAAAGCCCACCGCCTGCAGGGATAAACCCTGCAGACTTAAGGCTCATATTCAGATATTATGCTCTGCGGTATTTTCTGAAGCAGATGACTGCTCCTGCCATAGCTGCAAGAACGACGAGTGCCATGAATGAATAGGTAATTCCGGTCTTGGGTGATGCTGCGGGAGCATTGGTAGAAACCTTGACTATGGTGATGGGTGAAAGGCTTGAAACCTGGAAAGCAACTGAGCCCTGGGATACGGCAATGGGCTTGATGAGTTCCCAATTGGATCCGTTAAAGTGAAGAATTGCAATGGTATCGCCTGCAGCAATCTGGCCGTTGCTGAGAACAACATTGTACATTCCGGTTGCATCCTTAACAGCGCTTGTAGCACTTACATCTACGGTTGCAAGGATGTTAGCCGCAACAACGCTTCCCTGGGTTGTAGCTGCGTTTACAAGCTCAGGACTTCCAAGGAAATATCCGAGAGCCGCAACATCCCTGAGAACGGTATTCTGAACTGCAACAACGGCAGCCTTTGCGGTCGAATCGGATACAGCAGAAACAGTGAAGCCTGCGGAAGAAGCTGTGATAACTGCATACTGAGCCGGAGTAGCGGTATCAGCGACTGCGGTAATCGCAGTCTGAGTTGCTACCGGAGGCTGTGCGGTACCGACAGCGGGGCTTGCAGCAAATACGGTGATAGCATTGAGCATCATCAGCATTGCGGCAGAAATGATTGCAAGAGCTTTCTTTTTCATTAGTTTTCCCTCCTGAAAAAATGTTAAACATTTTTATTGAT
>JAEEQL010000151.1 GCA_016285265.1 Lachnospiraceae bacterium | reverse complement strand
GCTGTTGTGAGTGTCAAAACCGCAGTGAAAAGAACATATGACTTTGCTGTCAGTTTTTTGGATATATCCTTTTCGATATTAAAATATATCAGCAGTGTCCAGAGTCCCAGCCACTTCATCATAAGATAAGTGGAATTGTGCCAGATGGATGCCGTATGCATTCCCATATAGCGCCCGCTCGAAAGCCCCTTGATATAGCACGGCATAAAGAGGTTCAGGAAAAGTGCCATGATCTCTGCGGTGTAGATATCGAAGCGGTGATCCGTAACACAGGCAATAAGTTTATAAGTAAAATACACCGACAAACCCGCGAACGCACCTAGGATCAGCGGAAGCAGCACCATAAGATGAAGACGGTCAAGTGCGATCAGAATGAGCGAGATAAGCGAATAAATAAGTCCGTCATCAACCGCAAGACTGATATGTGCCGGAAGATCCGATTCGTACACCGCGCCTTCCGTCCATCCCATGAACATAAAGTACATATAGATGCACGCGCCGACATATATCGTGATTAGCACCGTTGCTATTATATGTGTTGCCGAAGGACGCTTTGCCTTATCAGACATAGAAGTATCCTCCCATATATAGCATTGCAAAGAACGCAATACCGCAGCCCAGATGCCATACATAAACCGCCCACTCGAACGCAAGCATCCATACGGGCTGTTTTTTCTTTACCGTGTTTTCGATGAGCAGCATCAGACCTGCCACGAACACGAAGAATATTCCGTAGATATATCCCCATGCAAAATTGCAGTGAACAAATCTGTCCCCTTTTTCATAAAGGCACAGGAACTCAAGAAATCCCGCCATCATAACTTCCCATGCAAGAAGGAAAATCTTGTTGTCTTTGAAACGCTTCAGGTTAAGGAGCATCACCACTCCGGGAAACGCATTTGCGAGCATGACCGCAAGCACGATATTTCCGGTATATACACTCCATGCCTTTCCTATTCCGAATCCGATCCCTCCGCCTTCTCCCGCATGTGAAGAAGAACCGAACACTCCTCCGAACTGGATGATCAGCGTTATGAATGTGGGAACTGCCGTTGCAAGAAGATAAAGGAATTCCCTGAACTTCTTTCCCTTGGACATTATCAGCTTTACGATCATATGAACCGCTGCAGCCGATACAAGAACAAAGGTAAAGCTCGGTTTTGTGAGCGTTGCCAAAATAAGGAATACGGAAAATGCAATGTACTCCTTTTTATCGACATGGTCCTCGTAATAAGTCAGTATGTGTGCGAAAAGGAAGAATGCGACTATGGCAAAGCCCCTTGCCGCAAGATAGGTCTGGTTATAGTAGGGATTCGCACTGAATACACCGAGATTCCTGAGTGTCATTCCGGGCAGATAGATATTCTTCGGAGGATACAGCATCGAAACGAAGAATATGGAATAGGTAACGAGCAGGAGAAAGCCCTCATAGGCTGCCCTATTCTTATTCTTCTCGGGAACGAGCGGAGCAAGCTCTTTTAACATGAAATAAGAAAGCACCGCAGGAGATACCGAGTTGAGTATCGTGGCGGAAAGAGCAGCTCCCATATGCACGGTCGAAAACAGCGCAAGGAATTTACCCAGCATGAAATAAACCGGGTATGGGAAATCAAACCCGCTGTCAATCCCGAGCATTTCGAGAATATAAGCATCGACATCCGAACCGTAGTATTGGTACTCGAGATGATATGCCTGATTTCGAAACAGCACGAAAAGAAGTACCGTATATGCGGCAAGAAGCAGGAAATATGCTGCTTTTGTTGTCTTTGAAACCTTTAGATTCTTCATTCGATTCCGGTCACTTTATAATCCTTGTCTTCTACTGCCTTCTTAAGAACATCATCGGAAACCTCGGATGAAAGTGCAACTACGGCGGTTCCTTTTTCATGTGATACCTCTGCGGATGCAACGCCCTCTACGGCTTCCAGCGCTTTCTTTACGGAAGCTTCGCAGTGTGCACACATCATTCCTTCGATATTCATTGTTCTGGTCATATTGATCTCCTTTACATCGGAAAAAACTGATTTTTCCTCATTATCCAACAGTTTGAGTTCCCTGTCAAAATCACTCGGCATGCGGTCACCCGAGGGATTGTGGGTTCTGAAAAGATTCAGGCGGAGCGCATTCATGCATACGGTAAAGCTAGAAAGACTCATGGCCGCCGCGCCGAACATCGGACTCATCTGCAATCCCGCCTTTGTAAACACACCGGCGGCTATGGGTATAAGCAGCAGATTATAAATGAATGCCCAGAAAAGATTCTCGTGTATTACCGTAAGTGTTTTTCTCGAAAGTCTGAGTGCGGCACATACGTCCGAAAGGGAGGATTTCATCAGCACGACATCGCCCGCATCTATCGCAACATCCGTACCGGCTCCTATCGCCATTCCCGTATCGGCAATTGTAAGTGCGGGAGCATCGTTTATTCCGTCTCCGACCATAAGTACTTTTCCGTGCTCGCGGAGCTTCTTTATAACAGCTTCTTTGCCGCTAGGAAGAACACCCGATACGATCTCGTCCACGCCTGACTGCTTTCCTATCTCCGCGGCGGTCAGCTCATTGTCTCCCGTCAGCATTACCACTCTGAGGCCAAGTCCCTTAAGCTCGGATATCGCTCTCACGGAATCCTCCTTGAGAACATCACTGACTGCGATCATTCCGAGAAACTTGTCACTCTCCGTGAAAAACAGCGGAGTCTTTCCTTCCGATGCAAGCTTTGAAGAAGCATTTTTCACCTCGTCGGAAATCGTGCATTTTTCGGAGATGAATCTTTCGTTTCCGCCCCTGTATTCAACACCGTCTGCGCTTCCCGTAATTCCGTTCCCGGGGAAAACACGGAGATCATTTATCTTTACCGGAGATATCTTTATTTCTTCGGCATATGCTGTCACAGCCTTTGCAAGAGGATGCTCGCTTCCCGCCTCAAGAGCATATGCCTTCTTCAGGAGATCCTCTTCCGTGATTCCCTCTGCAGGAAATACATCGGTGACCACAGGTTCTCCCTTTGTGAGGGTTCCGGTCTTATCAAGTACTGCGATCCTGCTTCTGCCCGCTTCTTCAAGTGATGCGGAGGTTTTGAAAAGGATCCCGTTCTTTGCTCCGACTCCGTTTCCGACCATTATCGCAACGGGAGTCGCAAGTCCAAGTGCACACGGACAGCTTACGACAAGCACCGTTATTGCTCTTGTGAGTGCGTAGGGAAGCCCTCCGCCAATGATCATCCAGATCACAAATACGATAAGTGCTATGCCCATTACCGAAGGAACAAATATTCCGGATACCTTGTCTGCTATCCTCGCGATCGGTGCTTTGGACATCGATGCATCCCTTACCATACGTATGATCTCGGAAAGAGTTGTATCCTCACCGACCCTCTCGGCCCTGCATGTGAGAAGCCCCGAAAGATTTGTGCATGCCGCGGAGACTTTATCCCCGGGCTCTTTATCAACAGGTATCGATTCTCCGGTAAGTGCGGATTCACCTACCGCGCTGCTTCCGCTCAAAACAGTTCCGTCAACGGGAATATTCTCTCCGGGTCTGACAACATATATGTCTCCGACCTTAACTTCTTCAATGGGAACCTCTGTCTCTTGTCCGTCACGTATGATCGTGGCAGACTTCGGCGCAAGCTTCATAAGGCTCTTAAGGGCATCGGTGGTACGCCCCTTGCTGTAACTTTCCAGTGTTTTACCGACGGTGATCAGAGTAACTATCATCGCAGCCGATTCGAAGTACAGCTCGTTCATCATAAGGTCCATCGCATCTTCCATGCATACATTAAATATCCTTATGAGGGTTACAGAGCTGTATATGTATGAAACACCCGCACCCATCGCAACGAGTGTATCCATGTTCGGAGCTTTATGAATGACCGCTTTGAAACCGCTTATGAAAAACTTCCTGTTTATGATAAGGATGATCCCGGAAAGAACCGCTTCGAGCACCACAATGCCGGTATGGACGAGCCCCACCGGAGCGGGCCATCCGAACATCATCACACCCATGCTGAAATACATGAGAACGAGAAGAAGGATCACGGAAAGGATAAGTCTGCGGATAAGCTTCGGGGTTTCCGTATCCTTAAGGTCATCATCCGTTACCGCGCCCGCACTGCCGCCTTCTGATACGCTCGCTCCGTAGCCGGCATTTTCAACGGCCTTTATGATGTCTTCGGGCGATGCGCTTCCTTCGACGTTCATGGAATTTGTAAGAAGCGACACTTCGCATTTCGTGACACCGCTTACTCCGGACACCACCTTTTCCACATGCGCCTGGCATGCCGCGCAGCTCATACCTGTTATCTTGTATCTTGAAGTATCAGACATCTGCGTTGTTCTCCATACCTTTTACATACTCGGCATATTTTTCGTCCTGTATCGTACTTATATCTTCAGACGGAATGCTCTTCAAAAACTTTATTACAAAAGGAACTGAGATGACCGCCGACAAAATATCTGCGACCATCTGCGAACACTGTATTCCAAGAAATCCCATAAAAGGAGGGAGCAGAATAAGCAGAGGTATGTAGCAAAGTCCCGACCTTAACATGGACAAAAAAGAAGCCTTCTTTGCATCACCTATACTCTGGAACAGCATATTTCCGATGACCGATGCCGGCTGCACCACGACGGCTATGCACATGAATCTGAGTGCGGGCACTCCGTAGTGCACAACAAGATCTATCTCCTCATCCTCAACAAACATTCTGATGACATCGGCTGCGAAGATAAATCCGAGCACCGCGAAAACAGCCATGATAACCGTACCCGCTCTCCATGTTACAAAGCATGCGTGCTTAAGCCTCTTGTATTTCTTCGACCCGTAATTGAATGCGGAAACAGGCTGAAAGCCCTGACCTATTCCGATCATCGTACTTCCTATGAACATCAGCACCCTTCCGTCAATGGTCATGGCTGCCATGGCCGCG
>JAEEQL010000150.1 GCA_016285265.1 Lachnospiraceae bacterium | reverse complement strand
CGAACATGGACCTGTAGCAGGCGATTATATTCTTCTCAAGATCGCTCTTTGCGACATTTAAGAATGTCTCATACTGTCCCGCAAAGGAATACTCATCAAGGTCTTCTTTGTTTCCGCTGCTTCTTACGGCATACAGGCTCTCATCCTTTGCGACCGCATTTATCTCGGAAAGGATGTCCTCGGGTATGAGAGCGTTATCGAAGAGCTTAGAGATCTTTTCGGAAACCTCGTCACAATTTGCGGAGGTAAGACCTGAGAGGATCTCACGGATCTTGTCTTCAAGTCCGTTTTTGCTTACAACCTCATCGTAGGTATCGCTGTCCAGAATAAAACCGCCCGGAACATTCAATCCCTGCTTCTTCATCTGAAGCAGGAATTTACCTTTGTTTCCGAGCTTTTCTTCCCTGAGTTCTTCTTTTTCAAGTTTTATTATCACAGATTCTTCCTCTCGTTTCGGTCCGGATAAGATTTACTGGCCGCTTATCAGAACGGATTTTTTCTGAGCTTTGCAAGATACAGAAGTACATTAAGGATTATATGTGTGAACGCTCCGACAAGAACATAGAGCAGATACAGAAGGATTCCGAGATCGTAAAAGACCCACACGACAAGAGCACATCCGAAGACCGAATCCGCCTGGTCGAGGAAGACAAAGAACCACTTCCAAAACCCGGAGGTCGTTTTTCCGGGTGTGATATCAAGCCTTCTTTTCAGGAAACTGTTGGGAAGCTCAAAAAGAGCATATCCCAGTCCGATAAGAAGACCGATCAGTATGTTGTAGATAAATGTATTTTCGTGATTGATATAAAAGAAATTCAGATGATCGATCGAGGCCGCGCTGCTTACACAGCCCCAGACGATCGAAAAGAATGTATTCAATACAAGATAACCGATAAAACCCTTCCAGGTTTTGTTATCGCCGAAGATCCTCTTTCCGTCGGAAAGACATCTGCCGAAATCCATCGGCTTTTTCAGCGACTTAAGAACACCCGTCTTGCACCATATCATGTTAAAGATGCCCGATAATATGGCGGGAAGCAGTGTTGCATACATCATTAAGATGGTCTTGAGCATGTCGGTATACCTTGGTCCGTTTGATACAATAATAAGGAATTAAAACAATCCTTACCATTATACCATTTTTGGCCTCGGCTTGCCGCAATTTGTGCAGAATTTCCCCGTATTATCCTGTCCGCACTCACATTTCCACGAACCCGGAGCAGAGGCATCACCTTCCGCTTTATCCGTTTTCGGCGTTCCCATTCCCGTAAAGCCGCCTGCGGGCATTCCCATACCGATAAATCCGCTCATCATTCCCATGCCTATAAACCCGGGCACTCCGGGAGCTGACGGATCATACAGGGATTCCTTTTCTTCAAGGAGTTTGCCTGTTTCGATGCACTCCTTTATGAGTTCATGGACCTTCCGGATCGCGTCCTGCTGGATGATCCAGCAGGACGAACAGTCGAGCTTTCTGTCGGTTAATTCCCCTCCGTCATCAAATGTGAAGCTGATATGGGAGCTTGAGGAAGAATCCGTCATCATATAAGGGAAAGGTATCTTTTCAATCTGCGCCATCTCAGCCATGCGGTTTTCTTTTACAAAGCTGCGAAGCTTTTCCGCCGCATCCGTTCCGGCCAGATATTTTTCATATTTTTCCTTACCGTCCCTGTGATCGTTCGTCTCAATAATGACGTTTCCGTCTTTCTGCCAGTTAACGGTCTCGTTTCCCACGGTTCCGCTTCCCATCTGCATTCCGTGACTCGAATAACTGTAATGGATCTTCACGAGGGGACCGTGTTCTTCGGGCGTTAAGTCGCTTAATTTCGGCTGCTTTTTCGGATCGTCAAATGCGTAATCTCCCATATTCCCTCCTCCGGTTACGGTTTCCTGGTCAGATAAAGGATATATGTATCATTAAACACGACTTTATTTCCAAACTCAAGCACCGCTTCCCTGAGGCCTTCGAAGAATTTGGTCTTGTAGGGCTCGGGTATCACCATATGATCGGAATGTGTTCCGCAATACATTACATATTCATCCGCAGTAAATTCACGTCTTCCGTAGAAATCGCGTCTTTCGAAGTCCACATATCCATAGTCGGTCGCATGCAGGTAATCGAAGGGCTCCTTCATGTCCTTGTACTGCTTTTCGGGTTTATAATACTCGCCGTACACGCCCTGGATCCTGTCATAGAGAGCTTCGTTCGGAGTCTTGTAGTCCCCGTGAAGAAGCATCATCGCCAGTACCCCGCCGGGTTTTAACAGCTCGAAGGTCTTGGGGAACGCAACTCTTTCCGGGATCCACTGTATCGTTGCCGCAGAATAGATCATATCGAATCTTTGATCCCCGAAATCATGCGTGATGAAGTCGTCGTTCACGATGCGGAAGTTTTCATAGGAATCGAATTTCTCCTTCATCTTCGCATAGAAATTTTCACCGAGCTCGATCGCATTGTAATCGCATCCCGTCTTCAGTATAGGTTCTGTAGCCTGTCCTGTTCCGGGTCCGAGCTCCAGCACCGTCTTCCCGGGTCCGATATCCGCATACTTTATCAGATCCGCAAAAAGCTCCGGGCTGTACCTCGGTCTGTACTTGTCGAACTGTTCGGGTATGGTGTCAAATACCTTTCTGAATTCCATCACATCGCCTCCTTCCGGTCGTCTGGCATTTTATATTTGAACATCACTAAAAGATATTGTTCCTGTCGTTGAATTTCTTTCGTTCCTTCGACCACTTCGAGACCGCTTTTTTCATTGCATAGTTCCTCGTGTTTTCCGCACCGAGATTCTTATAGAGCATGTACCTTTCTTCGGACAGCTCCCCGCTTTCGATCGCGGCCTTTATCGCACATCCGGGCTCGGTATCATGCCTGCAGTTGCTGAACCTGCACATGTTTTCGAGTTCTGTGATATCCGAGAATGTATCGTCGATCCCATCCTGCATATTCGCCATTCCGATCTCACGCATTCCCGGAGTATCAATGACCGACACTCCGTTTCCGATATCGATCAGCTGTCTGTGGGTGGTGGTATGTCTTCCCGTCGAATCCGATTCCCTTACTTCGGATGTCTTCATAACCTCTTTTCCGGTGATCGCATTGATGAGAGTCGACTTTCCTGCACCCGAAGATCCCATAAGGCAGATCGTTGTTCCGGGTTCAAAGTATTCCTTCAATTCATCCAGACCGATGCCGTATATCGCGGAGATCGCATGAACCCTTATCTTATCGGATATGCTTTCGACTTCGCGTATATACCTTCCGATATTGTTGCAGAGGTCACATTTGGTAAGTATCGCAACGGGTACCGCCCCACCCTGTATAGCCACACTAGCGTATCTTGCGATACGGTTGTAGCTGTAATCTTCATTGAGTGATGTGACTATGAATACATAATCGACATTTGCGACCATGTACTGCATCACTCCGGTCTTGGCCTGATCCGGTCTTTGAAGGATATTCTTCCTTTCGCATACCGACTGTATCACCGCGGTATCTTCCGACTCGGGTACAAATTCTACATAGTCTCCGACAACGGGAAAGCTTTCGGCATCTTCCGTATAGAATCTGCCCCTTAATGTTGCAAGAAACTCCCGGCCTTCACTGCTTATGATATAACTGTTTTTTCTTACTTCGGAAATTCTTCCTGTCTTTTCCTGACTGCTGTTCATCCTGATTTCTCCATTTCTTTGTCTGACTCATTGTATGGAGACCGGGATACGATACGCCCTTTGGGCAAAAGAAGACCGTGACGAAACTGCCACGGCCTTTAGATCATTTTCAAAACTTGCTTCAAGATCAAAAACTATATACCGAGGTCTTCATACAATATTTTTCTGCTTTCGATATGCTGTTTACAAACATTGTCAAATACCTCGCTTTCTTTTTTATTTCTTATCCGCTGATTATATTAGCAGTAGTATTGCGTAAAATCAATACTTATTGCGCTTTCACATTATACCTGCAGTATAATCCGTCGCGATTGCAATAATAGAAGATCTTCCTGACTCCGCGGATCCTGAATCTCGCTTCGGCGCCCCCCTCCGGATAAAGCTTGATCATCTGTATGTCATCAGATGATGCCGCCGCCATGAATGAGATGTAATGCTCCTTCGTCATTTCGTGATCGACGCAGACATAATATTCATCATCAACGCGTTCGACGGTTATTCCATGGTTTTCATCCGGCTCTTCCGCTTCAAGAGGAGAAAGCTGAATTCCGTGACAGCTTATTACCGACTCGCCCATGCTGTGGATCACATTTCCGCACACAGGGCAGACATAGAATTCGGACTTCAGCATATTCGCGGAAACATTCGCATTGAATATCGGATTTCCGGATAAAAGTTCCGTTACGGATATACGGAATGCATCGGCGATGGATTCAAGTAATGTGATGTCGGGATAACCTCTTCCGGTCTCCCATTTCGAAACCGTCTTATCGCTGACGCCGAGCTTTTCCGCAAGCTGAAGCTGAGTCATGCTGTTTTTTTCCCGAAGCGTTTTGATCACAGATCCTGTTACATATTGGTTCATAATGATTACCTCCATGACCGGATTGTAATCCGCCTCTTACGAATGCACTACCTACGGAAAGTAGAATCCGTCAGATGCCCTCTACGCCGTCACACTTTTCTATAGTATCAATCGTGCCGTCTTCGTTGTAGGTAAATTCGGCAACGCATACACTTCTGTGGAAAAGGCTTCCGCCGGGAAGCTCATCAGTGTGATAGAAGAGATATGAATGTCCCTTGAAATCGCAGAGTCCGGGATGGTTGGTGAAGCAGGGACCTTCTTCCATAAGAACTCCCTTGTAGTCCCAGGGACCTGTTGCGGTGGGTGCGGTTGCGTAACCGAAATGCTCGTTTCTCTTTTCACCTTCTGCAAACCCTGCGAAGACCATGTAGTAAAGTCCGTTTCTCTTATAGAACCAGGGGCCTTCCCCGTATGTGGTTCCGGTATCG
>JAEEQL010000149.1 GCA_016285265.1 Lachnospiraceae bacterium | reverse complement strand
GCTGTTAACGTCTTCCTGAAGATCGAGACCTTTTTGGAAGATGAATGCGATCATGGCAATGACTGCGGATATCGCGAACAGATACCATGATGTGATATCAAAACTTGAGCTGTAGTAATTGAATCTGAAGAACGACATCAGCATTCTTACCATGCCGGGAAGCATTGCGAGAAGGAGCTGCAGAAGAGAGATGAGCTTCACGCGGTTGATGTTTTCTTTTGTAAACGGAGTTGAATCTATTGATTTCTTCGCAATGACGATCACGACATAGAGCATCGCACAAAGGATCACTGTGTAGGTGAGTCTCGATGCATCCTCGATGAGAGTGCAGTACTTGTAATCGGTGTTTCCGTTATCGTCGGTGAGGCTGTACCTGTTGTAGTCGATGTCGCAATATTCCTCTCCGTCGATATAGAGCCTGTAGATCCTGCCCTGCGTTGCAAAGGTTTCATCGTTTTCGAATCTGACTTCAAACTTGCTGCTGTCAGTCATTGCATCGATGATCAGACTGTAAAGTGAAAAGAAAACTATGATTGCCAGCATTAACGCAAATGCGTTTGCTATGTTTAAAGTCATTCTTCTTTTCTTATCAGCCGCATTCTTTTCCGACACGTTATTACCGCTCATAATATCCTCCAAACGATTTAAAGCATTACTTTAAAAATTTAAGTTCTGAGTTGATATTATCACGTGCTTTTAAAGCGTGTCAAGAAAAAATTAAAGTTTTACTTTAAATTGCATTCGGACCGGGCAGATTTAAAGATTTTTTTCTCCCCACTTCTTAAGATCTAGAAGTATAGGAATAAGCGTCTTTGCTTTTCCGGAAAGAGAGTACTCGACGCGAACCGGCATCTCATCGTACTGCTTTCGGATGACAAGACCGTCCGCTTCAAGCTCCTTCAGTGACTGTGCGAGCATGGTGTTTGTGATCCCGAAAACCGTACGCTTAAGGTCGCCGTATCTTACCACATCGTCACGGTCGATGACACAGAGTATCATGATCTTCCATTTTCCGCCGACTATATCTATTACTTTCTTGAGACCGCAGCCTTTCCCGCCGACGCTGTCACATAACGGTTCCTTTTTACTCATTCTTCTATACCTCCAAGTCAGTTTTTTCTTACCAGGTTAATTTATTTTGCGTACTTGATAAGTTTTTCATACCACATATAATAAACTTAGCAAGTGCCAAAAAACAAGTAAAAAGTGATGTTTGATAAGAAAGGGCGCGAGAGCGCAAACGGTGAAAATATGGAATACATTTTTACAAAGGAAAACTTTGATGAAGAAGTATTAAAGAGCGATGTTCCCGTACTGGTTGATTTCTATGCCGACTGGTGCGGACCCTGCAGGATGATGATGCCCGTTGTCGAGGAGCTTGCCGGAGCTTATGAAGGCAAAGCCAAGGTCGGCAAGGTCAATGTCGATGAGCAGGGTGATATTGCCGAACAGTACGGCGTAATGAGCATCCCCGCATTCGTTGTTATCAAGGATGGCAAGGTTGTGGAGCAGGGACTCGGAGCAATGCCCAAGGCTAAGCTCGAAGCAATGCTCTCCGGAGCAATCTGATAAGTCCCGCAACCTGACAGTTTCCGCATTTGATAAATCCTCTCCCATGAAGACGGCAGCCGCTTTTATGCGACTGCCGGATTTTTATTGCTGTAAATTTGCAAAGAGTTTATTCGAAAACGTATCTTATGTCTTCTTTTCCGCTGATCATTGAGACGGGCCACATGGATGTGCCGTTTTCGGTCTCAGCATAGATCGTGATGGAAGAGCCGGCTTCGGGAACGGTGAGGCTGTAGCAGGTGACATCGCCCCTATCCAGTATGTGCCCCTCACTGCTTCCGAGATTTACGAATGTATTATCCTGAAGTGCAACTACATATACGTAATCAAGTCCGTAAGTGTCATCTACGGCCAGGGGCATACAGTAGACCCACGATTCATCCTCAGGAGGGTTGACCATGATGAACATCTGAGAGCCCTGAGGTGCATAGCTTATGAATTCATTCCATGTATCCGCACAGGGGTGGTGTCTGTAATCAGCCAGTGCATATATGGGATCGTTGAGGTTAAAGGGTCTGTCGATGGATTCCGTGACGGTATCTCTGTATTTATCATCCTTCCAGTAAGAGATGACGAGTTCGTTATTATTCAGTCCCGCAAAAGAAAGATCGCTTATCTCGTAGCCTTCCACCGATGCTACGGGATATCCTTCGTAGTTATAGACGGTGTCCATATATGTATAGTAGGAATCCCATACGTGATCGCCGTGAAGGAAATTACAGCCGGAGAAAGTCTTTTCGGGCCATGAGGTGCGCATGTTGAATACCATGTAGGTATTTGCGTGGGGATTCTGATCGAGTCTCAATATGAGATACTCTCCGAATATCTCATAATCAAGGATCACGGTATTGGTGATGCCGTAGTCGCTCAATCTGAATGTGCAGTTGTTAATAACAAATTCCTCTCCGTCGCACTCTACATCCTGCTCGAGGGGATAGAGCTCATATATGCCGTATTCTCCGCGGTCCGCCTCGACCATCTTGGTGATCTTTCCGTCCGATACAGTAATCTCATAAACGGTTAACGGGTTGTTTCTTGAAAACTTTTTCGTTGAGAGAATGCCGCTCAGATCCGCATTTGGTGAAAAGCTGTACCATACCGCTTCGGGATAATCTCTTCCGTCAAAATATGCGGCCATATACTTAAAGCCGGTGTATTCCTTGTAGGTTTCGAATGCGACATCATCAACTCTCTGAAGACAAAGGGAGTCTGAATCCGATTCATATACAAAGGCATAGAATACGTTGTCTTTTTCGGTTTCCTCTATATAGTTGATGTCATTATCCCTGGTGAGGATCCAGTTCAGATCAAAGTCGTATTCATAGGTATACGGGCTTCTGAATACATCATATGCGATATTGGATCCTCCGTTTCCGAGCTCCTCAAGATACATGTAATCCTTGCCCTGACTCTGTGCGATCCTGAATCTGCCGGATGTGGAATCTTCATCGAGCCAGCATCCGAATGCATCCTCAAGCCCGGAGAGCGTGATATCGTATGCGCACATTCCGTCAAGAACATCGTCGAATGGCTCCTTGAACATGATGCTTCCGGTAACGGAAACATCCGTGGAAAGATAGGTGTAGATGACAGAGCCGTCCTTGTCAATCTCGAGCGTTGCATAGGCCTCGCCCGTTTTGCGGTCGATCATGTCCCATGTGCCTTCTGCAAATTTTAGGACGGATTTATTCGAAGAGTAATCTATCTCTTTCGCAGCATACATGGGAGGCTCTTCGCCTGGCTCGTTATGGCCCCTGTCGTCGTCATCCTCTTCTTCGTCTTCTTCTATATCTGTGTCATCATCCGCTGTCTGAACGGTCTGTGATCCGCAGGCGCTGAGGACGAGCGTGAACAAGGCACCGAGTATCATCAGTTTTTTTAATAATTTGTTTTTCATGGCTTTTCTCCCTGCATAACAAAAAACGACATGTTCATTATACAGTAAATCAGCGGATTATTACTCGAATTAAGGAAATCTTAAACTAAAGGAAACAGTGTAAGCCGCCCACCTGTTTCACTACAGATGAAGTATCATCGTTGCTATTCTGAAATATGCAAGAAGCGAGAGAGCGTCGACTATGGTCGTGATGAAGGGGCTCGCCATAACCGCAGGGTCGAATCCCAGACGCTTTGCACCGACGGGAAGCATGCATCCGATCAGCATTGCCATAAGCACCGCTGCGACCAGGGTGAGGCAGATGGTTAAGGCAACGGGGAGTGCGAGACGGTCGAATACAAGCAGCTTGACCAGATTTGCAGCGGCAAGTGTGAGACCGCAGAAGACTGCGACACGTACTTCTTTCCATATGACACCGGGCACGTCACTGTATTCGATCTCTCCGAGTGAAAGTCCACGGATGACGGTAACGGATGCCTGTCCTCCGGCATTACCTCCGGTATCCATCAGCATGGGGATGTAGGCTACGAGAACCGCACAAACGCTCAGTGCATCTTCGAAGGATTTGATGATCGCACCGGTAAATGTTGCACTCACCATGAGAAGGAGCAGCCAGGGGATCCTCTTTTTATATGTCTCGAGAACACCGGTCTTCATGTAGGCTTTGTCGGAGGGCACGATAGCTGCCATCTTTTCCATGTCCTCGGTAGCCTCTTCTTCCATGATGTCCACGATATCATCGACGGTGATGATTCCGACCAGACGGTTTTCATTGTCAACGACGGGCATTGTGGTAAAGTCGTATTTCTTGAACTGTCTCGCAACTTCCTCCTGGTCCATCAGCGTGTTGAGTGCTATGACATTCTCGTGCATGATGTCTCCGATGATCTCATTGTCATCCGATAAAAGGAGATACCTCAGCGCAACCGTTCCGAGCAGATGACGTCCGCTGTCGAGGACGTAACAGACATTGATCGTCTCCGAATCGACACCGACCCTGCGGATGCGTTCGATTGCTTCCTTTACGGTGGAGCTTTCCTTCAGGTCGACATACTCCACGGTCATTATGCTTCCCGCACTGTCCTCGGGATAGCGCAGCAGGTGATTGATCTCGCGGCGAGTGTCGGCATTCGCGTTTGCAAGGATACGCTTAACGATATTGGCGGGCATTTCCTCCATAAGGTCCGCAGCATCGTCGGCCATCAGGTTATCGATAATGCCCGCAGCTTCCTTATCGGACATCGACTTGATTATCCTCTGCTGGATATCCGAATCAAGGTACGAGAAAACGTCCGCAGCCTGATCCTTGGTCAGTATGCGGAAAAGCTTAAGCATATGCTCTTCACTGAGGCCTTCCATCCATGCGGCGATATCCGCATCGTTGTGTTCGGACAGACTCTCACGGAGCTTCGCATACTCTTTCTTTTCCAGGAGAGTAAGAAGCTCATCAAAAATATTCAATTCTTCCATCGTGCAACCTCCGTGATGACGGCAAAGCCCGC
>JAEEQL010000148.1 GCA_016285265.1 Lachnospiraceae bacterium | reverse complement strand
GGTTATGAGTGGCAACAACGCCGAGGTTAGAGTAGGTAACTGCCTTCCCCTCGAGCTCGTACCCGTAGGTACCATGGTTCACAACATTGAGCTCTATCCCGGCAAGGGCGGACAGATGGTTCGTTCAGCAGGTACCGGAGCACAGCTCGTAGCTAAAGAAGGAAAGTATGCAACCTTAAGACTTCCTTCAGGCGAGATGAGAATGGTTCCCATCAATTGCAGAGCAACAATCGGAATCATCGGAAATGTAGATCACAATCTTGTTAAACTCGGAAAAGCCGGACGTAAGCGCCATATGGGCATCCGTCCTACCGTAAGAGGATCAGTCATGAACCCCAACGATCATCCTCACGGCGGTGGTGAAGGTAAGACCGGAATCGGTCGTCCCGGACCCAGCACCCCTTGGGGCAAGCCTGCTCTTGGTCTCAAGACCAGAAAGAAGAAGAAGGCTTCCAACAAGTTGATCGTCAGAAGACGTGACGGCAAGACACTTAAGTAAGGTAGGAGGATAAAATGGTCAGATCATTAAAAATAGGACCGTTCGCAGACGCAAGCCTGCTCAAGAAGGTGGACGCAATGAATGAGTCGGGAAACAAGTCAGTTATCAAGACTTGGTCCCGCAGATCCACGATTTTCCCTTCTTTTGTCGGACATACGATCGCCGTACACGACGGACGTAAGCATGTTCCCGTATATATCACTGAGGACATGGTCGGACACAAGCTCGGCGAGTTCGTGGCAACACGTACATACAGAGGCCACGCGGGCGATGCTAAGAAAACATCCGCATCATAAGCCCCGCTTACTGTTTTGAAAGGAGTAAACATCTATGGCTAAAGGACATAGATCTCAAATTAAGAGAGAGAGAAACGAGCAGAAGGATTTAAGACCTTCAGCAAAGCTTTCTTACGCTCGCATTTCAGTACAGAAGGCATGCTTCGTGCTTGATGCGATCCGCGGAAAGGATGTACAGACCGCTATGGCTATTCTGGAGTACAACCCCAGATATGGTTCACAGATTATTAAAAAGCTTCTTGCTTCAGCAATCGCCAATGCAGAGAACAACCAGGGACTCAATCCCGAGAACCTCTATGTTGCTGAATGCTTCGCCAACCAGGGACCTACCATGAAGAGAGTAAGACCCAGGGCACAGGGCAGAGCTTACAGAATCCTTAAGAGGATGAGCAACATTACAATCGTGCTTGACGAGAAGAAATAAGGAAAGGAGCTTATAAAGCAAAATGGGACAGAAAGTTAATCCTCATGGACTTAGAGTCGGCGTTATAAAGGATTGGGATTCCAGATGGTATGCATCTGACGAAGAATTCTCAGATTATCTCGTCGAAGATTACAATATTCGTAAGTATCTCAAGAAGAAGCTTGCAAGCGCAGGCGTTTCCAAGATTGAGATCGAGCGTGCTTCAGACCGTATCCGTGTTATCGTATTTACCGCTAAGCCCGGTGTCATCATCGGTAAGGGCGGAACCGAGATCGACAAGACCCGCGCTGAGATCGAGAAGATGACCGGCAAGAAAGTTAAGATGGACATCACCGAGATCAAGCGTCCGGATCGTGATGCACAGCTTGTTGCAGAGAATATCGCACAGCAGCTCGAGAACCGTGTTTCCTTCCGTCGTGCAATGAAGTCCTGCATGGGCAGAACCATGAAGGCAGGCGCACTCGGAATCAAGGCAGCTTGTTCAGGAAGACTTGGCGGAGCAGACATCGCTCGTACCGAGTTCTACAGCGAGGGAACCATTCCTCTTCAGACCCTCAGAGCTGACATTGATTACGGATTTTCAGAGGCTGACACCACCTACGGTAAGGTTGGCGTAAAGGTTTGGATT
This sequence comes from Lachnospiraceae bacterium, assembly GCA_016285265.1. Taxonomy (GTDB): domain Bacteria; phylum Bacillota; class Clostridia; order Lachnospirales; family Lachnospiraceae; genus AC2028. The sequence goes on along the minus strand of JAEEQL010000148.1, from coordinate 3,197 downwards.
TACAAGGGCGAAGTCCTTCCCACCAAGGGAAATGACAAGCAGCCGGAAGGGAGCGAAGCATAATGTTAATGCCTAAGAGAGTCAAGCACCGCAAGCAGTTCCGCGGCAGCATGGCAGGAAAGATTTCCAGAGGAAACAAGGTAGCATACGGTGAGTTCGGTCTTGCAGCTACCGAGCCTTGCTGGATCAAGTCAAACCAGATTGAAGCAGCCCGTGTCGCTCTCACAAGATATACCAAGCGTGAAGGACAGGTCTGGATCAAGATTTTCCCCGATAAGCCCGTAACTGCTAAACCCGCAGAGACCAGAATGGGTTCCGGAAAAGGAACCGTTGAGTACTGGGTAGCAGTAGTTAAGCCCGGAAGAGTATTGTTCGAGATTGGCGGAGTATCTGAGGCAGCAGCAAGAGAAGCACTCAGACTCGCATCTCAGAAGCTTCCTTGCAAGTGCAAGATCGTCACCAAGGAGCAGGAAGGCGGTGAGCAGTAATGAAATCAGCTAAGTATAATGAAGAACTTCAGGCAAAGAGCGTTGAAGCCCTCAAGCAGGAGCTCACGGATGCCAAAAAGGAACTGTTCAACCTGAGATTCCAGAATGCAACCAACCAGCTTGACAATACAGCCAGAATAACGGAAGTAAGAAAGAATATCGCACGTATTCAGACAGCACTTACCGCTAAGGCAAATGCTTAATGAAAGGAAGGCGGCAATGGAAGAAAGAAATTTACGCAAGGTAAGAACCGGTAAGGTTACCAGTGACAAAATGGACAAGACGATCGTAGTTGCCATTGAGGAGCGTGTTGATCATCCTCTTTACAACAAAGTCGTTAAGAGAACATATAAGCTTAAAGCACATGACGAGAACAACGAGTGCAAGATTGGTGACACCGTCCGCGTCATGGAGACAAGACCTCTTTCCAAGGATAAGAGATGGAGACTTGTCGAGATCGTAGAGAGAGCAAAATAAGGAGGAAGTAAAATGGTACAGCAGGAAACTAGACTTAAAGTTGCCGACAATACCGGTGCCAAGGAACTCCTTTGCATCCGCGTTATGGGCGGCTCTACCAGAAGATATGCCAACATCGGCGATATCATCGTTGCTTCCGTTAAGGACGCAACACCCGGAGGCGTTGTTAAAAAGGGTGATGTAGTAAAGGCTGTTGTAGTACGTACCGTAAAGGGCGCACGTCGTAAGGATGGTTCATACATCAAGTTCGATGAGAACGCAGCAGTTATCATCAAGGAAGACAAGACTCCCACAGGAACCCGTATTTTCGGACCGGTAGCAAGAGAGCTTCGTGAGAAGAAGTTCATGAAGATCGTTTCACTTGCTCCCGAAGTATTATAAGGAGGGCCTAAAGAATGCTTAAAGTTAAAAAGGGTGATACAGTAGAGATCATCGCAGGCAAGGATAAAGGCCAGCAGGGCAAGATCAAGTCCGTTGATGTCAAGAACGGAAAGGTAGTGGTTGAGGGACTCAACATGGTAACAAAGCATGCTAAGCCTTCACAGTCCAATCCCAACGGTGGCATCAGTGAGATGGAAGCTCCCATTGATATTTCTAACGTTATGCTCGTCGTTGACGGCAAGAAGACCCGTGTTGGTTTTCAGGTAGAGACTGATGACAAGGGCAAGGTTGTAAAGAAGTCCAGAGTTGCAAAGTCTACCGGCAAAGTTATCGATGTAGTATTCGATAAGACCAAATAACGGGAAGGAGGAAACATTAAGTGAGCAGACTTAAGGATCAGTATAAAGCAGAGATCGTTCCCGCTCTCACCAAGAAGTTCGGTTATGAGAACGTAATGCAGGTTCCCAAGCTTGACAAGATCGTCATCAATATGGGTGTCGGCGAAGCTAAGGAGAATCCCAAGGCTCTTGAGAGCGCAGTAGCAGATCTCGAAAAAATAACAGGACAGAAGGCAGTTCTTACCAAGGCTAAGAATTCAATCGCTAACTTCAAGATCCGTGAGGGAATGAACATCGGATGTAAGGTTACCCTTCGCGGCGAGAAGATGTATGAGTTCCTTGACAGACTTGTAAATCTTGCTCTTCCCCGTGTCCGTGACTTCAGAGGAGTCAACCCCAACAGCTTCGACGGCAGAGGCAACTATGCACTCGGCATCAAGGAGCAGTTCATCTTCCCCGAGATCGAGTTCGACAAGATCGACAAGGTTCGCGGAATGGACATCATCTTCGTAACAACGGCAAAGACAGACGAAGAGGCCAGAGAGCTTCTCACCCTGTTTAATATGCCTTTTGCTAAATAATAGGGAGGAAAAGTTTAAATGGCTAAATTATCCATGAAGGTCAAACAGCAGCGCAAGCCTAAGTTCTCTACCCAGGCTTACACCCGTTGCAAGATTTGCGGCCGTCCTCACTCCGTACTTAAGAAGTATGGCATCTGCAGAGTTTGCTTCCGTGAGCTCGCTTACAAGGGCGAGATTCCCGGAGTCAAGAAGGCATCTTGGTAAAGGAGGAAAAGCGCAATGACAATGAGTGATCCTATTGCAGATATGCTTACAAGAATCCGTAATGCTAACACTGCAAAGCATGATACAGTAGATATCCCCAGCTCTCGCATGAAGCTGGCTATAGCAGACATCCTCGTTGATGAGGGATATGTCGCTAAGTACGAGATGGTTGACAACGGTTCTTTCAAAGATATCCGTATCTTCCTGAAGTACAATAACAACAAGAACGAGAGAGTCATCTCCGGAATCAAGAGAATCTCCAAGCCCGGCCTCAGAGTATATGCCGGCGGAGATGAGCTTCCCAAGGTTCTCGGCGGACTCGGCACCGCTATCATCTCTACCAACCAGGGTGTGCTTACCGACAAGCAGGCTCGTGAGAAGAAGATCGGTGGCGAAGTTCTCGCTTTCATTTGGTAATCGTTAATTCATATATTTCAAGGAGGTACGGGCATTATGTCACGAATCGGTAAAATGCCAATCGCTGTCCCTGCGGGAGTAACCGTAGAGGTAGCAGAAAATAATAAAGTGACTGTAAAAGGCCCCAAGGGAACTCTCGAGAGAGTATTTCCCGCGGAGATGAAGATCGAGCAGGAGAACGGTGAGATCACCGTTTCAAGACCTAACGATCTTAAGAAGAACAGATCCCTTCACGGTCTTTCAAGAACTCTTCTCAACAACATGATCGTTGGTGTAACCGACGGTTTCGAGAAGAAGCTTGAGATCAACGG
>JAEEQL010000147.1 GCA_016285265.1 Lachnospiraceae bacterium | reverse complement strand
CATTCCCCAGCTTATGATGAATTTTCTGGTAGTTCCGTCCGAATATGTGATCTCGCCGAGGTCGATTATCGCGGTACGTCCTCTTTTTACCGCAATATCAAGGGCGAGCTTTATGTCCTTCGGGATCCCGACGCTCTTGGCAAAATCGTTGCCCGAGCCGGTAGGGATGATGCTGAGGATGACCTTTTTGGTATCCTTTATGCCGGTGAGAAGCTCGTTAATGGATCCGTCACCGCCGATAAGGATGATACGGACGGAAGAATCGGTATTTTCCGTAAGCTCCGCTGCGATCTTTGCGATGTCGCCGGGCTTTTCCGAATAGTGGATCTCGAAAGTTTCCCCGGCCTGACGGAGATAGGGTTTTACGATCTTTTCGGCAACGGCTCCTTTCTCGGAACCTGAAGATGAATTGACTATCACATGTATCATACGGGCTTCCTCCGTAGTCGATTTTACTCCAAAAGGGTCTTCTTTAAAAGAATTTTGAACATATAATAATGGAAAACGGTTCCGTAATCTGCTAAAATACAAAGAGTGTTCTGAAAACCACAAAGGGTGAACGGAGGTATACTATGAAACCTACTGCTGAAGAGTACGATCGCGTAGAAAGAAAGCGCTGGCTGTTCCTTGGACTTCCCTGGACATTTACCTTATATCGCATGAAAGAGGATATGCTCAACGTTAAGAGCGGATTCTTCAAGCTTGAGCAGAACGACTGTTATATGTACAAGATCGTTGACGTAAAGCTTTCCCAGTCATTCATGGAGAGACTCTGCGGACTCGGCACCATCATCTGCTATACCGGTGATACCACCGACAAGGAGCTTGTTCTCAAGCATATCAAACATTCTGAGGAGATAAAGAATTACCTCCTTAAGACTTCCGAGGAGGCCAGGATCAAGAGACGTACCGTCAACATGCTCGATATCGGATCGGGAGATCTGAATGACGTCAATGATATCGGTATCGAATGATACGGGTATTTGATCTGTTAAAGAAATGATCGATCAGGAAAAGATTAAAGAAGCCGCAAGGCTGATAATAGATGCCATCGGAGAAGATCCGGAAAGAGAAGGACTTCTGTCGACCCCGGACCGTATAGGCCGTATGTATGAAGAGATCATGGCCGGCTACGATCAGGATCCCAAGGATGTGCTCAGCACCGTCTTTACGGTCGAAGAGAACAATCCGGTCGTCGAGAAGGATATAACCTTTTATTCGATGTGTGAGCACCATATGCTTCCTTTTTTCGGAAAGGCGCATATCGCATATATCCCGGACGGAAAAGTGGTCGGCATAAGCAAGCTTGCAAGATGCGTTGAGATCTACGCAAGAAGGCTCCAGATCCAGGAGCACATGACCGCCCAGATCGCCGATGCGATAATGGATGTCCTTTCGCCCAAGGGAGTGCTGGTCGTTCTTGAAGCCGAGCATACCTGCATGACGATGAGGGGCGTTAAAAAGCCCGGAAGCAGGACCGTTACCGTCGCTTCGAGAGGTGTCTTCAAAAATGATGATGTCCTTACGGACAGATTCTTAAATCTGCTTACAAAGGGTTCGTGATCGGACCCTTTTAGATTATTTACGGGAGCTTTCTTTATCATGGACATTTCGAATTTTGCGGATAAAAAGACATATATCATGGGAATACTGAACGTGACTCCGGATTCCTTTTCCGACGGCGGAAGATACAACAGCGTTCAGGCCGCACTTAAGCATGCGGAGGAAATGGTATCCGAGGGCGTTGATATAATCGATGTCGGCGGTGAATCGACAAGACCCGGTTACACTCCGGTCGATTCCGAAGAGGAGGCCGCAAGAGTCGTACCCGTGATAAAGGAACTCAGAAAGTATTTCAACATTCCGATCTCGATAGATACTTATAAATCGATCGTTGCGGAGAAAGCGCTCGATGCGGGTGCGGACATCGTAAATGATGTATGGGGATTCAGGATCGATCCCATGATGGCTCCCGTCACGGCTAAGTACAATGCCATGTGCATTCTTAACCACAACAGTGATGATACATTTTACAGCGACCTTGTGCGAGACGTTGCAAGGGAGCTCGGAGAGTCGGTAAAGATCGCACTCGGTGCCGGTGTCAGGAAGGACCGCATCATAATCGATCCCGGTGTCGGATTTGGCAAGACATACGAACAGAACATGGAGATCATCAGGCATCTTCCCGAATTCAACAATATGGGCTATCCCGTACTTGCAGGGATAAGCAGAAAGTCGGTCATCTGCAAGACGCTGGGAATCAAGCCGCAGGAAGCCGATGCCGCAACCGCCGCAATATCCGTTATGTGTGTGCAGGCGGGATGCAAATTTATCAGAGTCCACAATGTTAAGATGAATCTTGATGCCGTAAGGATGACGGAGGCACTGCTTTATGGAACGGATGAAAAATGAGAAGGATTATTCCCTTATAAGGATCAAAGACCTTAAGGTATTTGCACATCACGGAGTTTTTCCCGAAGAGACGGAGAAGGGACAGAACTTTTTCGTAAGTGTTGATGCTTACCAGAACATCACGGATGCCGCAACTCTTGACGAGCTTATCCTCACCACCGATTACAGCGATATGTGCAGACATATCGAAAAGTTCCTTACGGAAAATACATACAAGCTCATAGAAACGGCAGCGGAGGAACTTTGCAAGAGCCTGCTTCTGACTTACTCTCTTGCCGAAAGCGTTGTCGTTGAGATCAAAAAGCCCGAAGCACCGATCGCTCAGAGCGTGGAATATGTCTCTGTTGTCCGCAGGATGAGCAGACATAAAGCAATCTTAAGTCTTGGTTCGAATATCGGTGACAGGGAAAAGCACTTAAAGGATGCGATAGAAGAGCTCGACAGGGAAGCTGCGACAAATGTGATCAAGGTTTCGTCCATTCACGAGACGATGCCTTACGGATACAAGGAGCAGGATAAGTTCATGAACTGCGCCGTAGAAGTATCCACGCTTCTTGCGCCCAAGGATCTTCTTGTCTTCACGCAGGGAATAGAGCTTGATCACGGCAGGGAAAGGAAAGAGCACTGGGGCCCCAGGACTCTTGATATAGATATTGTTTTCTATGACGATCTTGTTTACGGTGACGGAAGCCTGCAGATCCCTCACATAGATATGCAGAACAGATACTTCGTGCTGAAGCCTTTATCTGAGATCGAACCCGGTTACAGACATCCTCTTTTGAACAGGACCGTCATGCAGCTTCTTCTTGAACTCGAAGAGAAGATAGGAGATAGTGTGCACACAGACCTGTGAAGAGTCCCGTGAGGATTCCCGCTATCGCAAGGTAAGGTGCATATGCGAGCACGGCAGTGGTTTTCATGATGATGAGCGCGGCGGTCAGCTGTCCCGCATTGTGAAAGAGTCCGCCGAATGCTCCGGTCAGATACAGATACCTGCCCTTAAGTATCGCATCCGCAATGATCTCGATACAAAGTGCGGCGGCTCCGCCGAGAAGTGAATAGACAAGTGATATGGCATTGCCGAAAAGAAGAGCAGACAAAAGGATCCTTACAAACAGGACGATGCCTGCTTCTTTTTTTCCGAAGCGCCTGAGCGCAAAAAGAGTGATGATGTTCGAAAGCCCCGGCTTTAAACCGGGTATCGGAAACAGGGGAGGAAGCAGGCTTTCGAGTGCGTAGATCCCCAGACTCATTGCCGCGAGAAGACCGAGTGCGGCGATGCGGTATGTTTTATTTCTTTTGTCAGTATGTGTATGCATCCGCACCGTTTCCTTCATCTGATGAAATGGTTATGAGAAGCTTGTTGGGAAGACATGCGATCGGAAGGTCGCCGGAAGTCATCACTCCCTGATGTATGCAGATCCTGTTTTTGCAGTCTGATTCAGTCACGCTGACTCCGTCCGGTGTTATGCTGATCACATTGTAATGTTCATATGAAGTGACAATGCCTTCGATCACGGCAGGCTTTTCATCTCCTGAAGCGGGGACCACGGTTAGAACAATTTCACCTTGGATTCCTGTCAGTGAGCCTGTCCATACGACTTCACCGCCCGATCTGATTGTTATATACGCATCGTTTTTTCCTGTGCCTTTGATGATGAAAATGACGGATACAAAAAGAGTCAGGACAAGTATCGCTGACATGATGACCGGTGCACTTTTAACTTTTGTTGCGGCTTTTGACATAAGAGAATTTTATCACGGATCTGTCTGTATATGAAAAGAATTGCGAAAACAATACTGATACCTTTGCTTTCGGTCTGTATGCTCGCGTCTTGCACGAATAAGGCACCGGAGCATGCGGGCGGAATTGTGATGGATACCGTATTTAACGTTACCGTATACGGTGAACCCGGTCTTGCGGAAGGCCTGATTGATGCGGGATGCGAGCTTGATGCAAAGGTGCTGAACAGATTTGATGATGGCTCGCTCATATCTGTGTATTCGTCATTCGAAGTGCAGGGCGGTTCTCCGGAAGGATCATCTTCTGAAGATGAAAGCGGACCCGGCGGCATATCGATGACTTCGGTTATTTCGGATGTCCGGATCGATCTGCAGGATATACTTGCAAAGAGCGAAGAACTGCGTGAAGCATCATACGGTGCATTTGACATACGTCTCGGAAAGCTTTCGGATCTTTGGAATGTAAAGGGCAGAATGAGCGGAGATGAAAGTGCTGTAATCCCCGGACCCTTGGAAATAGAAAACGTACTTGGCGACAGGTCCGTATATGACCTCGGTGCTGTCGGAAAAGGCGTCTACCTTGATATGGCGCTTGATATGCTTAAAGCTTCCAAGGCGCAGGCTGCGGTTGTAAGTGCGGGCGGAAGCATTCTCGTATACGGCTCAAAGCCTGACGGTTCCGATTTCAGGGTTGCGATAACCGATCCCCTGAATCCCGTATCGTCCGGTGAACCGTTTGCGACAATAGTTACCCGGGGCGGATATTTCATTTCAACCTCGGGAAGCTACGAAAGATATTTTGAATTCGGAGACGAAAGATACCATCATATCCTCGATCCCTTAAGCGGCTATCCGGCATGGACGAAAGAGGATATCGAAAACCGCAGCACCATTCCAGCATATGCGCTCTCATCACCTCCCGTAATGCCTTCATCCGTACCCGTATCCGTGACCGTGATCTCTCACAGCGGC
>JAEEQL010000146.1 GCA_016285265.1 Lachnospiraceae bacterium | reverse complement strand
CGGGCGCGTTCTTCAGGATATTCTCCCTGTCGTCTCCGTTAGAGACTACATCCTCACGGAATACGTTCTGCACCTTGAAGGCATGCGACATGGGCTCGACATTCGAAGTATCGAGTTCGCCGAGCTTGTCGATGTAATCCAGCATTTTTCCCATATCGGTCTTAGCCTGCTCCGCTTCCTCTTCGGTGAGGCTGAGCTTTGCAAGGATGCCGACATATTCAATTGTTGCATCGTCGATTATATTCTTCATATTTTCAGTCCCTGATCTTAATGTGAACTTCTCTGAGCTGCTGCTCCGTGATCTCATTGGGTGCTCCGCACATAAGATCCTGCGCGGTTCCGCTCATCGGGAATGCAATGACTTCGCGGATATTCTCCTCGTTGGTCAGGAGCATGATCATTCTGTCTACGCCGGGAGCCATTCCTGCATGAGGGGGTGCTCCGAACTGGAATGCGTGATAGAGAGCTCCGAACTTATTCTTGAGGGTCTCCTCATCGTATCCGGCGATCTCGAATGCCTTGACCATGATCTCCATATCGTGGTTTCTGACGGCACCGGATGAAAGCTCGATACCGTTGCATACGATGTCATACTGGTAAGCAAGTATGTCGAGAGGGTTCTTGGTGTTGAGCGCTTCCAATCCGCCCTGAGGCATTGAGAAGGGATTGTGTGTAAATCCGATCTGATGGGTCTCGGGGTCTTCTTCGAACATCGGGAAGTCATTGACATAGCAGAAGCGGTAAGCATTCTTTTCGATGAGGTCAAGCTTTTCTCCGAGCTCCTTGCGGATGTTGCCTGCATAGAAATTAGCCTTGTCTTCCTTATCGGCGATGAAGAATACGGTATCTCCCACACCTGCTTCCATAAGGTCTGCGAGTTCCTTCTTGTACTCTTCGGGAATGAACTTATCGATGGGTCCCTTGTAGCTCATATCCTCCATTACTTCAAGATATCCTAAGCCGCCCATTCCCATGTCGGTTGCGAACTTAAGAAGCTTTTCATGGAAGCCCTTGGAAAGCTCCGCATGAACCTTGATAGCCCTGACGGTTCTTCCGATAAAGGGCTTGAAGGTACACTTCTGGAAGAAATCGGTAAGGTCACGGATCCTTAAGGGGTTACGGAGATCGGGCTTGTCGCTTCCGAACTCGAGCATTGCCTGCTTGTAGCTGATGATGGGATAAGGAGCCTGGGTTACGCTGTAGCCTTCGGGAGCGAATTTCTCGAAGGTTGCGGAAAGAACCTCTTCACCTGCTCTGAATACATCCTCCTGGGTAGCAAAGCTCATCTCGAAATCAAGCTGGTAGAATTCTCCGGGTGATCTGTCGGCTCTCGCATCTTCGTCTCTGAAGCAGGGTGCGATCTGGAAATACTTATCGAATCCGGACACCATCAGAAGCTGCTTATACTGCTGGGGTGCCTGGGGAAGTGCATAGAACTTTCCCTTGTACTTTCTCGAAGGAACGACATAGTCACGTGCTCCCTCGGGTGATGATGCACAGAGGATGGGAGTCTGTATCTCTACAAATCCCATATCGGTCATCTTCTCACGAAGGAATGAGATGACCTTGGATCTGAAGAGTATGGTATCCTTGACCTTCTGGTTACGAAGATCGAGATATCTGTACTTAAGGCGCAGATCCTCCCTCGTCTCCTTGGAGGTCATAACCTCGAAGGGAAGTGTCTGGTAAACCTTTCCGAGTACGGTGATAACATCGGCATTGAGTTCAACGGTTCCGGAAGGGATCTTGGGGTTGTAGGTCTCCTCATCCCTCTTTTCTATAATGCCTTCGACAGAGATACACATCTCCTTGCTTATTCCGTCAAGAAGTCCTTCCTTTCTGAGGACGACCTGTACAACTCCGTACATATCCCTCAGGTCGATGAAGGATACTCCTCCGTGATCACGGATGTTCTCAACCCATCCGGCAAGCTTTATCTTCTCGCCGATGAGCTGCTCTCCGATATTTGACATATCCATATCTCTGTAACAGTTCTTCATAGTATTTCCTTTCTATCTTGCTTTTTCAAAACTGCCTGTTTAATGAAAAAAACGGAGTGCCAAAATAGCACTCCGGGACGAATAACTTACTTATCCGCGATACCACCCTTATTGACAACGTCCGTACGCTGTCCACTCTTTAACACTTAACGCGTGTACACGGGATGCCCTAACCACTCATCATAGCTCAGACAACCAACTCCGGAGCGTTCCCTTGATCCTCTACTTACAAACCGCGCTTCCAGTCCACGACGCGGTCTCCCTGGTGCTTTCCTTGATCAGAGTCTCCTTCACAGTTTTTAGCAATTACAGATTATATCAGAAAGATGAATTAACGGTCAATCTTTCTTTACTTTATTATATGCATCATGTGGCCGCATTATTAAAGGCACTGTTTCGGTAGCATTTCAAGACTTATCCTCAGGTGGTTTTTCGTCATTTATTGGTGTTGACATAAAGTTAATAAGTGCTTTGCCCTGTTTTCCGAGGAAACATGCAAGGACCGCTTTGGCATAAGCAGCCTCCAGGGTTATCCCCTTTAACGATTCCGCACCTCTGTCTATGGCATTTTTTGTGGTCCCATAAGCAGCCGCCTTTTTATCGCATGGAGCAAGGAAAACGGGAATCTTCTTACCGGAACATTTGTCGAGGAGATATAAAACAGAGTACTTACGGTCCTTTTCAAGAATCTCTTCAAGGCGATAATCGTCTCTGTTATTTTTCTTGCCTTTTTCAGATTTAGCTTTCGGGTTCCCGGAATTAATTGTTCTTCCGATGCATACGCTTTCGGAGTGATATGTTCCGTGAATAACGATTTTCTTGCCTTCAAGATTAATTTCGGAATAGTCAAGACCTGTGAACGGACGGATCAGACAAACACCATTTTTGTATTCGATCGGTTTCTCCGGGATATGGGAGCGTTTTGCGGACCTTTTGCATTCCGAAAGCTTCGCGTTACCCGCATCCTTTATGAGCATCTCATCCCTGCTGTGGAAATTATTGCTTCCGTTCGGGCACTGGAGCAGATGCGACCCATAGTGAACAAGGAGCTCTCCCGGTTCGTGCAGGCCGTTGTATTCATTTGCTTCGTTTCTGTAGACCGCATAAACATTCGGAGCTATGCCGTTCATGATCAGTTCCACGGCAGCCTTGAAATTAGCATGTCCGTTGGTTTTCTCATTTTCAAGTATCAGCTGTGCCGAGACCATCATGACAGGGATGTCCATTCCCGCAAGTGCCATGGACAGGAACGAAGAAGTATATGCAAGAGTATCGGTTCCGTGCAATACGATAACGCCTTTATAGCCTTTCGGGATGATTTTTTCTCTGAAAGTTTTCAGCATCTCAAACCAGACATCCGTAGTCATGTTCTCGCTCAGAATGTCCTTTTTCAATGAGACTTTTTCGAATTTAACCTTTTTACTGAATTCCGAGCCGGACTTTTTCTTATAATGATCGATAAGTATCAGGCTTGTCTTTCCCGCATCGGAAGTGTTTTTCCCATTAGAATTCGGGACGGAACAGATTGTTCCGCCCGTTAATAATACGCATATTTTTTCTCTTACGTTTTTTTCTGACATACAGATCGTGTAAACAGATAACTTTGGACACTGTTAATCCGGATCCGTTCCCGGCACGGAAATGCCCGTGCCTTATTCTGCTTTCTTACCTTCCGAGTTTGGAAAAGCCTTCTTAAGTGCAGCCCAGATGATAAAGGCATAGACCAATCCGATAAGTGCTGTAACAAGCTGTGTTACGGAATAGGTGAGCTGAAGCTTGGGAAGCATTTTCTGCATTGCTTCGGGAAGAGTTACGGTTGCGAGAACTCCGTAAGAAATGGTGAGTGCCATGAATGCACCCTTCGCAACACTTCCGACGATGCCGCCTGCAATGAATTTGAGAAGATCCTTTTTCTTTCTCACGAAGAGCCAGAATACTACCACAAGCACGAGATTTCCTGCCATTACGAGAGGCATGATCGCAGGCACAACCTTCATGACCGGTGCTCCGGTGATGAGGAATGCAGTTACAGGTGTAAGGATCGCGAGGATCACCGACCAGAACAGTCCACAGTAAACAACCGCGAGGATGAGGCACGCGTTGATGATGGGACCCGTGATGTAAACGCTGAAGTTCTTGAAGAACTGGCTTACGATGCAGATTGCGAGAAGTGCTGCGGCTGTGGTGATCTTTTTGGTCTTGTCGTTCATTTATTCTACCTTCTTTCTTAAGAGCCCGTTTTCGGTATCGGCTCTATAACTTGCTTGTAAACAACCCTGAAGAAAAATATCGAAAGTGTGCAGGATACTCCCTCCGCAACAAGGAAGGAAAACCAGACAGAGCCGACATTATTCGTAAAGTAGGCAAGTGCCCACGCTACGGGAATAAGAACGACAAGCTGTCTGCACACCGATATTATAAGTGAATAGATGCTCTTGGAAAACGCCTGGAAGACGGTTCCGAGAGATATTGCAACCGCCGCGAACGGGAAGTGTAGCGCGATGATCCTCATCGCGGGGATGCCGATCGACTTAACCTGTTCCTTGGCATTGAAAAGATCCAAAAGCACTCCGGGAATAGCCTCGAAAATGATCGTTCCGACAGTCATGATGCATACTGCGAGGACAACTCCGAAGCGCAGGGCTTCATCGATACGCTCCCTCTTTTTCGCTCCGTAATTATATGCAAGTACGGGGATGATGCCGTTGTTCATTCCGAATACCGGCATGAAGAAGAAGCTCTGGAGCCTGAAGTAGACACCGTAGACCGCAACTGCGGTTGATGAAAATGCATCGAGGATCTTGTTCATGAAGTCGCTCATGATCGATCCGATACTCATCATGAGGATTGAAGGAAATCCGACCCCGTATATCCTCAGTATCGTAGAAATGTCGGGGGATAGTATCTTCTTAATGCTGAGATGTATCTCTTTATTCTTCGTAAGATTAAAGAAAAGCGCAAGGCATGCGGCTATGCACTGTCCGATTACTGTTGCATAAGCGGCGCCTGCGGTGCCGAGTGCGGGGCATCCGAAATATCCGAAGATCATAATGGGGTCGAGTATTATATTGATGACCGCACCCGTTGTCTGGGTGATCATCGAATAGAATGTAAGGCCGGTCGACTGAAGCAGTCTTTCAAGGATCATC
>JAEEQL010000145.1 GCA_016285265.1 Lachnospiraceae bacterium | reverse complement strand
CCTTGTATGTTTATCGTGCATAAGAAATTCCATGAGAAACGAACAATCCAGAATGATGTCGATCTTTTCTTTGTTGCTGTCAATAAGAACGTAAGTAAAACAGATGATGACAACGGCTATAAGTATAGGTACCCAGATCACCGCCGGAATGGGTGTGAACATAAGTGTCCATCCGAACATGACACCGAGAAATCCTATTACGGCAAGTATGGTCGGAAGCGGAGATTCTTTTCTTTCATTTGCATCGGGTCTCAGGAAAGATCTTACATAGGTGATGTCGTACTTGGCTCTTACTGATGGGTCCATATGATTCCTCCTTTTGATCATATAAAAATATACGGAAAAATCCCCCCATCAATTTCCGTTCGGTTAACTCAGTGCTTCCCACTTTTCCATTAATTCTTCCAGCTCCGTCTCAAGTGCGGTTCTTTCTTTCGACAGTTCGTTCAGTTTGCCTGAATTTGTTGCGATATCAGGTTCTGACATTTTCTCATCTATTTCGGAGATCCTGTTCTCGATCTGTTCGATCCTGTCTTCACACTTCTTAAGGTCGTTTGCTTTCTTCCTTGCTTCGGCCTGCCGGGTTTTCTGGGCCTTCCAGTCAGCGGCATTATCGTTTCCTGTGCCCAATGCTCCATCTGCTTTGCTTGCACCGTTACCCGGAGCGGAAGAGGAGCTGCCTGCGGAAGGCGTCCTGTGAACATCGCTTGCTTTTCTTACGTCCTCCCTCTTTTCGAGATAGTAATCGTAATTGCCGATGTAATTGTCGAAGTATCCTTCGTGGAGCTCGATGATCCTGGTCGATATCCTGTTTACGAAATATCTGTCATGCGAAACGCAGATGATCGTTCCTTCGAACTCGGAGAGTGCCTGCTCGAGAATTTCCTTGGTTGTAATATCGAGGTGGTTTGTGGGCTCGTCGAGGATCAGGAAATTCGCATCGGAGAGCATGAGCTTAGCGAGGCTTACACGTCCCTTTTCTCCGCCGCTGAGGAGCTTTATCTCCTTGTATACGTTATCGTCCGTAAAAAGGAATGCGGCGAGCACTGTCCTGATCTGTGTGATCGTCATATCGGGATGCTCATCGGAGATTTCGTCGTATATCGTCTTTTCCGGGTCGAGTACCAGATGCTCCTGATCGTAATAAGCGGTCTCTACATTTGTACCCCATTTAAACGAACCGGTATCGGGTGATTCAAGTCCGTTTAATATCTTCAGGAATGTGGTCTTGCCGGTTCCGTTGTCGCCGATGATGCAGACATGTTCACCGCGCTTTATCTCCACATTCATATCTTTGAAAAGAGTTCGTCCGTCAAAGCCCTTGGAAAGATCCTCAATGGTCAGTACATCATTTCCGGGAACTTTGGACGGCTTAAATCTCAGATTGATCTCATTGCTTATGATCTCCGGTCTGTCCAGGACTTCGATCTTTTCAAGTGCCTTTTCACGGCTTTCCGCACGCTTGATGGATTTTTCCCTGTTGAAGCTCTTCAGCTTTTCGATGACCTCTTCCTGATGCTTTATTTCCTGCTGCTGATTCAGGTAGGCTTTCATCTGTGCTTCGAAGAGCATTTTTTTCTTGGCTGCATATTCTGAATAATTACCCTTGTACGAAGATACATGGGTGTTTTCCAGCTCGAGAACGGTATCTGCGATCTTATCGAGGAAATATCTGTCATGGGAGACGATGAGAACGGCGCCGTCATAAGTGCTCAGATAACCTTCAAGCCATATGACGGAGTTCATATCGAGATGGTTTGTGGGCTCGTCGAGTATGATCAGGTCGGGCTTTTTGACAAGAATGGATCCGAGTGCCGCACGGGTCTTCTGGCCGCCCGACAGAGTTGATGCTTTTCTTTCGAAATCCTCCTCGGAAAAGCCGAGTCCCTTTAAGACACCGGCTATCTCGGATCTGAATGTATATCCGCCTTTCAGATCGAACTGTGTACGAAGCTTTTCGTACCTGTCCATGGTGACCGCAAGGTTCTCGGAAGAGTTCATTTCTTCCTCGAGAGCGGAGAGCTTTGCCTCCATTTCGAGCAGATCTCCCCTGCACGCGAGCATTTCCTCATACACGGTCCCGCCGCCTGTAAATGTACCTTCCTGGGCGAGATATCCGTATGATGAATCCTTTTCGAAGGTCACCATGCCCGTATCGGGCTCGGTTTCACCCGTGATGATGCGAAGAAGAGTGGTCTTTCCGGATCCGTTCGGACCGACAAGGACCGTTTTCTGCCTTCTTTCAATGTTAAAGGAAACCCCGCTTAAAACAGGGCCTGTTTCGAATTCTTTTGATATATTGTTAACACTTAATAACATGCCCAAAAGTATACCATAAAATCCGCTTAAAAGTCAGACAATGAGCGATCCCGCAACAATTGACAAGAATTTAACACAAATCTATAATCATATAAGGGTTTTTATGCACTTATATCGGAGGTGTGCTTTGGACAAAGATATTTCTCAAGCGGTTATCGGAAGGCTTCCCAGATATCTTCGTTATCTGGGTGAACTGAAGGATAAAAACGTAGAGAGGATCAGCTCTTCGGAGCTTTCCGTTCTTATGAAGGTCACCGCATCCCAGATCCGCCAGGACCTCAATAATTTCGGCGGTTTCGGCCAGCAGGGATACGGCTATAATGTCGATTATCTTTATTCCGAGATCAGCAAGATTCTCGGTCTCGAGCACCAGTATAATTTCATCATAATCGGAGCCGGAAACCTCGGAAAAGCACTCGGAGGATATCTTAACTTTGAGAAAAGAGGTTTCATTCTGAAGGGTATGTTTGACAAGGATCCCGCTCTCATCGGAAGCGAGGTCAGGGATGTCAAGGTCATGCCAATGGAAGATCTTCCCTCATTCATCAGATCCAATGACATAGATATCGCCGTACTCACCATCCCCAAGGAGGGTGCGGTGCTTGTTGCCAAGGTGCTCGTGGAAAACGGCATCAAGGCTATATGGAATTTTGCGCATGTTGACCTCGACGTGCCCGAATACGTACAGGTTGAGAACGTACACCTTTCGGACAGTCTCATGAAGCTTTCTTACAATATTTCCAGCTATCTGGAGAACAATAAATAACCATGGCAGCATCCGGACACGATAAAAAAGAACAATTTGAACTCTCGCTTAAGGGTAAGGATGTTCCCGCGCTTACGCTTGATCAGAAGTGGTATCACCTTCTCGGAAAAGTGGGTGATGAGAATATCCGCGGCCTCGAAAAGAAGCTGAACGAACTTCTCAAAAGACAGGGCAAGATCAATACGGAGACCCGTGATATCAAGAAGGTAAAGCGCCGTCTCATGGATGAGATCGTTTCGCTCATGGATGAACAGCAGGGCGGTTCCGATGATGCGGAATCCAAGATCTCCGAGAACAAGAGACTGTTAAAGGAATGCAATGACAAGCTGGATTCATACGAGGATGAGATGATAGAGCTTCCCCGTATGATAGACAGTGTCAATAAAGAACTTCTCTGCATAACGATGGAGCATTGCTATGAGACGATGCAGGAGAACACGGATGACATAGAAGCTCTTGAGGACTGGATCAGAAACATCCGTATCGAACTCAAGAAGAATCTTATCCGCAAGCAGGAAAAGGAAGCCAAGAATCACGAGATCTACAAATATATGCACGATATATTCGGCGCGGATGTGGTCGATCTATTTGACATGAGATACAATCCCGAGGAAAAGCATCCCAGGACCGCAGAGGAAGTGGCTGCCGAAAAGAAAGCGCAGGAAGAGAAAAAGGACTGAAATATAAGTCCCGCGAAAGGAAGCTATGTGGGTTCAGACCAAGGACCAGATCAATGATTACATAAAGACATTTGAGAGGGGTGTGGCATATGTGGACCTAGATGCCATCATATCCAATATGGATTCCATGCATTCCCTGCTCAAAAACGACACCAGGATGTATGCCGTCATCAAGACCAACGGCTACGGACACGGAAGCCTCCCTGTCGCAAAAGCGCTCGAGAGCGTTTCATACGTCAAGGGATATGCCGTGGCGACGGCTGAAGAGGCATTTGAGCTTCGCGCAGACGGTATAAAGAAGGACATCCTGATATTGAGCTATACATTCCCGTATTCCTACGAAAAGCTTATTGCCGAGGATGTCCGCATCACCGTTTTCAGGAAGGATACTCTTGCAAAGCTTTCCGCTGCGGCCGCATCCGTCGGTAAAAACGCCATCGTCCATATCGCGGTCGATACGGGCATGGGCAGGATCGGCGTCAGCCCGGATAAGAGCGGTCTTTCCTTTGTCAAAGAAGCCCTCGATGCCCCCAATATCATAGTCGAAGGCATATTTACACACCTTGCGAGAGCGGATGAAGCCGATAAAAGCTCGGCACTCGAACAGCTGAACAGATTCAAGGGCTTTCTTGATGATATATCAAAGCACGCGGGCGCCGTCATTCCAATATCCCATATTTCAAACAGCGCCGCCATTATGGAGCTTCCGGAGACCTATCTGGATGCTGTAAGAGCGGGTATCACGATGTACGGCCTGGCTCCCTCGGATGAGGTCGATATGGGCAAGATAACCCTGAAACCCGCAATGAGCCTTTTCAGCCATATCACGTATGTCAAGAAGGTATATCCGGGACAGAGCATCAGCTACGGAGGAATCTTTACGGCAGACAGGGAGATGACCGTTGCGACCGTTCCCCTGGGCTACGGTGACGGATATCCGAGAACCCTTACCGGAAAGGGAGAGGTGCTCGTAAGGGGGAAGAGATGTCCCATTCTCGGAAGGATCTGCATGGACCAGTTCATGATCGATGTATCCTGCTTCGGGGACATAAAGGAGGGCGAGACCGTGACTCTCCTCGGATATGACGGGGATGAGCATATTTCGGCTGAGGAACTGGGCGAAAAGTCGGGCAGGTTCAACTATGAACTTGTCTGTCTTATAGGTACCAGGATACCCAGGGTTTACACGCTTCACGGAAACCCCGTTTTGGCCCTCAGTTCCACATAAAACAGGCTTTTCGCCATGGCTTTGTTTAGATGTTTTTTAGTTTACTAAACAGGGTCAAAATGGTAAAATAAAGTGATTTGCATAAATTTAAGAAAATATTGAAACGAGAGGTTTAAAAATGTCAGGACATTCCAAATTTGCAAACATCAAACACAAGAAGGAAAAAAATGATGCCGCAAAGGG
>JAEEQL010000034.1 GCA_016285265.1 Lachnospiraceae bacterium | reverse complement strand
CTTCTTCAAGAAAGCTTTCACAGGGAAGAAAGGAAGCACTTCAGAGACTTCTGGATCTGTCTGCGGATGCATCGGCCCATGGTGACATTATCGACGAACTTACCTGGTCCGATACCGGAATGGAAGACATATTCCTTCAGATGGATAACTGCCTTTCCGCTCCGGGAGAAGAATATCTGTATAAGAAGCTTCATGATGCCGGTACCCCGGACGATGAACTGGCGCTTACCGACAGCATTGTATCCGGTTTTTATAAGGATGAGGAGCTTAGGGTAAAACTCGGTCTGGCTTTGCACAGGCTTGGATTCGTTAAGGACAAGACACTTCCCGAATACCTTGAGCATATTGTTTCTTCGGACAGATTTCTTAATCCGTATTTTCATATACTTGCCGATATTTTCTATATTGCCGTTATAGCCGTTCTTTTCTTTAAGCCTGTCGTAGGGGCTGTAATTTTGGTCATTCTTATACTCGTTCAGATATCGTCATATTTTTCATTAAGAAAAGCCGCCGAGGAAAGACTGAGCGGAATAACGATGATCATGAGACTGAGCCTCATGGATAAGAATCTTCCCACGGATTCGTCCGGCGAAACGGGCATGCTGATAGGTGAACTGGTAAAGGATCTTAAGGCTATAAATGCCAAGAAGTTTCTTTCCGGATTTGTACTCAGTTCGGGTCCCGATTCAGGTAACGGACTTCTTTCGATGCTACTTACTTATATCAATCTTTTATTCCATTTTGATCTCATAGCGAGTGCTTTCCTTTTGGGCGGGATCAAAAAGGATAAGGACAGGATACTTTCCGCATATGAAAAAACAGGCTTTCTTGATATGTGCCTGAGTGTGGCATCTTACAGGAAATACCTTGAGACTAAAGGTGCATTTTGCGTTCCCGTATTTACCGAAGGAGCCTTCGTCTGTATCAAAGAGGGATTCAATCCGCTCATAGAAAAGCCTGTTTCAAATGATGCTTATTCTGAGGGCGGAGTTCTTATTACCGGTTCCAATGCGAGCGGTAAATCCACATATATGAGGATGATCGCGGTAAATGCGATACTTGC
The DNA here is from genome assembly GCA_016285265.1 of Lachnospiraceae bacterium. Taxonomy (GTDB): domain Bacteria; phylum Bacillota; class Clostridia; order Lachnospirales; family Lachnospiraceae; genus AC2028. The sequence continues at coordinate 24,169 of JAEEQL010000034.1, read as the reverse complement.
GCAGACGATTGCCACGTGTCCCGCTAAGGAATACAGGGCATCGCATTTCAGGATCTATTCTTCGATTGCGGTAAATGACAGCATTCTCAAGGGCGAAAGCTATTTCATGGCAGAGATAAAGAGCCTTAAGAGGATAGTAGATGCCGCAGGTACAGAAGGCAGAAAAGTCATATGCTTTATTGATGAGATACTTCGCGGAACCAATACCTCCGAGAGGATATCCGCTGCCTGTGCGGTGCTTGATTATCTCTCGGAACTCGGTGTGATCACATTTGCCGCAACTCATGATATCGAGCTTACGACCCTTGTTTCCGATAAGTATGAAAACGTTCATTTCAGTGAAAATATAACCGATGATGACGTGACATTTACTTACGTTCTTGAAAAGGGACCCACAAAGAGCAGAAATGCGATCGCACTTCTAAAAAAGAACGGGTTTCCTGCCTCGGTTACGGAAGAGAGCGAAAAGCTCTGTGCCCGTCTTGATAAAAGAAGCGGAATCTGAGGATTTCGGTTTACATAAAACCAGGAAATACCGTTATTCCTTGCGATTTTGACTCAATAAATGTATACTAAATACTGTGTTTTGACGACAACTGCAGTTTTGTTTTCCACACTATATGCCGCTTTTTGAAGGAGGAATTGTTATGGGTCAGGGAATAGTTTTTCTTAATTCGTTCCTGAGCTACCTGCTTCTTATGATAATAATCGTATGCGTTGCCGCACTCGGTTTTATCGTCGGAAGGATCCTGCGGAAGAGAAAAGACAGCAAAACAGGAAATGCCGAGAGCATAGAAACTGTTTCAGAGAGTTCACCGGGGTCATCCGACAATTCCTGAGGTGATTTTTTAAGGATACGTGTAAATCCGTATCCTTATATTTTTATATAGGGTGAGCGGGCTTTGAATACATATAACAACAAGACCAGGATACTTCTCATTCTGGATATCCTTAATAAGAATACCGATGAAGATCATGCACTTAAAGCTGCCGATATAATAGACCGTATCAAGTCGGAAGGCTTAAAGTGTGACCGCAAGACTCTCTATGACGATATAGCTTCACTTACGGATGCAGGTTACGATATCATTCATGAACCCGGAGGCGGATACAAGCTTTTGTCCCGTGAATTTGAGGATGCGGAAGTCAGGCTTCTCATTGATGCCGTATATTCATCCAAATTCATTTCGTCGCAAAAGACCAAGATACTTGCCGGCAAATTAAGATCTCTTACAAGCGAAAGCCAGGCATCATCAATTACAAGACAGATTTATTCGTCCGATGCCAAAACACCCAATGAGGATGTTCTGTACAACGTTGATTCGCTTTCCCGTGCGATCCAGGATAACAGACAGGTAAGCTTTGAATACCTTGTCTGGGGTGCGAACAAAAAGCTTGTCACCAAGGGCGATAAACAAAGGATACTCAGTCCCTGGGCCCTTATCTGGCAGGATCAGAATTATTATCTTATGGCTTACGATGAGGCGGCAGGAAAGATGAAGCATTTCCGCGTCGACAAGATGAGACATGTATCCGTTACCGACAAGACCAGAGAGGGCAGGGAAGAATTCGAAAGCATTGATATGTCCGAATATGTTGAGGAAACATTCTCTATGTACGGAGGCAAACAGGAAACCGTAACACTGGATTTTCCCGAAGACCTGATCGGAATCGCTTATGACAGGTTCGGATCCGATGTGACCCAGAGACCCGGTGAAAAGGGACGTATCCTTGTCAGGACCAAATGCTATGTCAGCAATCAGTTCTACGGATGGCTGTCCGGCCTCGGCGGAGATGTAAAGCTTGTTTCTCCCGAGAGCACTGTTAAGGCTTATAAGTCCTTTTTAAATGAACTTATGAAAATATATTGATTATTCCGGAGTAAAAAATGTCAGCAGAAAGCATCGATTACGGCAAGATCTATAAACCTTCGAACGAAGTATACGTCATCAAGAAAGACGGCTCGCGCGAAGCGTTCAACGTACAGAAGGTCATAAATGCTGTCAGTAAGAGTGCGTACAGGGCTCTTACCGAATTTTCCGATGAAGATAACAGAAAGATCTGTACTCTTATAATTTCCAAGGTTGATGAACTCGGGGAAAATGAGATACCCATTCCGAGGATGCATAACATTGTCGAAGAGGTACTCGAACAGGTCAAGCCGATAGTTGCCAAGAGCTACCGTGATTACCGCAACTATAAGCAGGACTTTGTACGCATGCTCGATGATGTTTACAAAAAGTCCCAGTCGATCATGTACATCGGTGACAAGGAAAATTCCAACACCGATTCCGCACTTGTCTCCACCAAGAGAAGCCTTATATTCAACCAGCTCAATAAAGAGCTCTATATGAAATTCTTCCTTACCACGGAAGAGATCCAGGCATGTCGTGACGGATATATCTATATCCACGATATGTCTTCAAGAAGAGATACGATGAACTGCTGTCTCTTTGACATTGCTTCCGTTCTTAAGGACGGATTCGAGATGGGAAATATCTGGTATAACCAGCCCAAGTCCCTTGATACAGCATTCGATGTAATGGGTGACATCGTTCTTTCCGCAGCGAGCCAGCAGTACGGCGGCTTCACTATCCCTTCGGTCGAATACACTCTCGAACCTTACGCAAAGCTTTCGTATGAAAAGAAATACAAAAAGTACATAGATCTCGGCGTTGATGAAAAGAAGGCTGCCGATGCGGCGCTTGCCGATGTCGAAAGAGAATTTGAACAGGGCTTCCAGGGATGGGAATATAAATTCAACACCGTTGCATCAAGCCGCGGCGATTATCCCTTCATAACCGTTACTGCCGGAACCGGAACCTCCGATTTCCAGAAGATGGCAACCAGAGCGCTTCTCAAGGTACACATGGAAGGCCAGGGTAAGAAGGGCAGGAAGAAACCCGTACTCTTCCCCAAGATCGTTTTTCTTTACGATGAGAAACTTCACGGGGAAGGCGGAGAGCTTGAAGATATATTCGAGCTTGCGATCAGGTGCTCATCCAAGACAATGTATCCCGATTATCTCTCTCTTACGGGAGAAGGATATGTTCCTTCGATCTACAAAAAGTACGGTAAGATCATCTCACCCATGGGCTGCAGGGCATTCCTTTCACCATGGTTCGAAAGAGGCGGCATAGAACCTGCAGATGAAAATGACACCCCCGTCTATGTGGGACGTTTCAATATCGGTGTAGTATCGCTGCACCTTCCGATGATCCTTGCCCGCAGCAGAAAAGAAAACAGGGATTTCTATGAGATCCTTGATTATTACCTCGAACTGATCAGAAACCTTCATTTAAGGACATATTCATACTTAGGTGAAATGAAGGCGTCGACCAATCCGCTTGCATACTGCATGGGAGGTTTCAGAGGCGGAAATCTTAAGCTTTCCGATAAGATAAAGCCGCTTCTTGATTCTGCTACGGCATCGTTCGGCATCACCGCACTCAACGAGCTTCAGAGACTCTATAACGGAAAATCACTTACCGAAGATGCTGAGTTTTCTCTCGAAGTCATGAAGCATATCAATGAAAAGATCGCGCAGTTCAAGAAGGAAGATCACAGACTCTATGCGATTTACGGAACACCCGCGGAAAACTTATGCGGACTGCAGGTAAAGCAGTTCAGAAAGAAGTTCGGTATCATAGAAGGCGTATCGGACCGTGAGTATGTCTCCAATTCATTCCACTGTCATGTTACGGAGAATATAACTCCCATCGAAAAGCAGGACTATGAGAAGAGATTCTGGGATCTGTTCAACGGCGGCAAGATTCAGTATGTAAAATATCCCGTCGATTATAATCTCGATGCCATCAAGACTCTCGTAAGACGCGCCATGAAGATGGGATTCTATGAGGGAGTCAACCTTTCGCTTTCATACTGCGATGACTGCGGACACGAGGAGCTTTCGATGGATGTCTGCCCGGTATGCGGAAGCCGTAACCTGACCAAGATAGACCGTATGAACGGATATCTTTCATACTCAAGAACACACGGTGACACAAGACTCAATGATGCCAAGATGATCGAGATTTCCGAAAGAAGATCAATGTAATGAGATATCACGATATAACCAAGGATGATATGAATAACGGTGACGGACTCAGGGTTGTTCTCTGGGTGAGCGGATGCAGCCATATGTGCAGCGGATGCCAGAATCCGCAGACCTGGGAGCCGGACAGCGGTATTTATTTTGATGATGATGCCAGGAAGGAACTGTTTGAACTTCTTTCACGAGATTATATATCCGGGCTTACCCTGAGCGGAGGGGATCCTCTTTATCCCGGCAATATCGCGGATGTCGAGCATCTTCTTAAAACCTTCAAGGAGCAGTTTCCCGATAAAACGGTATGGCTTTACACCGGCGATCTTTGGGAGGATATAAAGCATCTGCCGTTAATGAAATATGTTGATGTCGTTGTGGACGGTCCGTTTGATAAGAATCTCAGGGATGTGACACTTTGCTGGAAGGGAAGTTCCAACCAGCGTGTTATCGATGTTAAAGAATCACTTGAATCCGGTGAGGTCAAGATCCACTGTGCGGATCACTACACGGTACTCGATCCGAATTCCGTATACGGAAGCTCCAGGAGCGGAGTTCCCTGCATGTATTGATAAAAGGAGTAATCATGACCAGAGTAGGTAAGTTTGAAAAGGTAAGCTTTGAACAGTTCAAGGCAGGCATGGAAGGCATCTGCGAAGATGAGCAGATACTTAAGGAAAAATACGAAAGGATCCGGCTTCCCAAAAGAGCGACCAGGGGAAGCGCCGGATACGATATCAAATCCACGCTTGATTTTGAACTGGCTCCCGGTGAGACTGTGAAGATCCCCACAGGTATCAGGTCAAGCATGCTCGAGGACTGGATGCTCTGCGTATTTCCGAGAAGCGGACTCGGATTTAAATACAGATTACAGCTCAATAACACCGTCGGGATCATTGACAGCGATTATTATTATTCCGACAATGAGGGACATATATTCGTTAAGATGACCAACGATTCCAAAGAGGGTAAGAGTGTTTCACTTAAAGAGGGTGACGCTTTTGCACAGGCAATATTCATTCCTTACGGTATCACCGAGGATGATGAGTGCGAAGGAGTAAGAAACGGCGGATTTGGTAGTACGGGAAAATAGGCATATAGAATTAAATACTACATATTGTGTTTTTTAATAATATTTTTATTGTTTTTTGATGTCTGTTTGATGTATTATATCTTACGGTATATTTAGGCCCTGAGGGCCGTTTATCGGAGGTATGATATGTTTAAGATCTTCACAGACAACGGTTCGGATATCCCTGAGGATTATGCAAGAGAGCATAATATCGAGACATTAAATCTTGCCACGATCATCGACGGCGTGGTGTATAATCAGGGAGTCGAGCTTAAGAAGGATAAGTTTTACGAGATGCTTGCCGCAGGCTCTAAGCCTTCAACATCCCAGATCAATCCCGAACAGGCTAAACAGTTCTTTGAAGAGCATATTGCGGATGCCGATGAATTTCTTTTCATCTGCATTTCATCCGGTCTTTCGGGAACCTATCAGAGTCTTTCCATCGGTGCCGGTGAGATCATGGAAAAGTACCCCGGCAAGAAGATCGAGGTTGTTGATACGCTGACCGGTTCACTCGGAGAGATGCTTACTCTTTACAAGGCCGTTAAGATGAGAGACGCCGGAAAGAGCTTCGACGAGGTTGTTGAATTCTGCAAGGAGAATGCGGTTCACAGCTGTCTTGCGATCACTGTTGATAATCTTATGGATCTTTGGAGAGGCGGAAGAGTCTCCAAGACCAGTGCGATAATAGGTACCATCGCCGCCATTAAGCCCTTCATAACCGTTGAAAACGACGGAACTCTTAATGCGGGCGGCAAGATCAGGGGACGTAAGAAGAGCCTCGATCACATCGTAGATTATATGGAAGAGCATATGGGATCATACCGTGACATGAATGAGATCATAATGATCGCACACGGTAACTGTCCCGAGGATGCCGAATACTTAAAAAATAAGATAGAGGAGCGCCTGGGCTTCAAGAAATTTATGGTCAATCAGATAGGACCTATGATAGGAACTCATACGGGACCTACCATCTGCCTTGCCGGTTATTTCGGAGAAACACGCTCCTGAAAAGGGCGTTATGAATCAGTCAGATGTTTTAGCAGCACTTGCTCAAAAAGAATACGTTAAGAATTCTTTCGATCTGTTAACTAATATTGAAAAAGAATCAGGTAAGAAACTCACTGCATCCGTTATCACATTCGGATGTCAGATGAATGCCCGGGATTCTGAAAAACTGGCCGGTATCCTTGCGGCTTCGGGGTTTAAACTCCTTGAAGACACCGAGGATGCCGACTTTGTTTTGTATAATACATGTACGGTCAGGGATAATGCCAACCAGAAGCTTTACGGTCATCTCGGTGAAGCTCTTTCAAGAAAAAAGAAAAATCCATCCATGCTCATCGGAATATGCGGATGTCTTCCCCAGGAACCTTCGGCTCTTGAGAAGATAAAAAAGTCATATTCTTTTGTCGACCTTATCTTCGGAACCCATAATCTCTATGCTTTTCCCGAATATCTGAACAGGCTTTTATCCGGTGAAAGACATATCTGCGAGATAACGGATCACGCCGACAACATCGTCGAGGATCTTCCCATAATACGTAAATACCCCTTTAAATCGGGCGTAAATATCATGTTCGGATGCAATAATTTCTGTACTTATTGCATTGTTCCCTATGTCCGCGGAAGGGAAAGATCCAGGGAAAGCGCTGATATCTTTGAAGAGATCAGGAATCTTTCTGCAAACGGTGTAAAGGAAGTAATGCTTCTCGGTCAGAACGTCAATTCCTACGGAAACGGCATCGAGGGCGAGATCTCATTTCCCGAGCTTCTTAAGCGTGTATGTGAAATAGACGGCATCGAGAGAGTGAGGTTCATGACTTCCCATCCCAAGGATCTTTCCGAGGATCTCATCCGTACGATCAAGGAAAATGATAAGATATGCAGACATCTGCATCTTCCTCTTCAGTCCGGTTCGACCAAGGTTCTTAAGGAGATGAACAGAAGATATACCAAGGAGCAGTATCTTGATCTTGCGCTTCATATAAAGGATGAGATTCCCGATATAGCTCTTACGACCGATATTATGGTCGGTTTCCCCGGAGAGACCGCAGCCGATGTCGATGATACCATTGACGTAATTAAGAAGGTCGAATACGACAATGCATTTACCTTTATATATTCCAAGAGAATGGGTACGCCTGCTGCTTCAAGGGAAGATCAGGTGCCCGAAGCTCTGGTAAAAGAAAACTTCGACAGGGTTTTGAAATGTGTTCAGGAATCCGCGAAAAAGCAGAGCCTTCGCTGGCAGGGGCAAATACTTCCCGCACTTGTCGAAGAGACCAATGCTTCTCTCGAAGGCTATGTCACCGGACGACTTTCCAACAACATGATCGTTCACTTCCCGGGAACGCAGGATCTTATCGGAACCATCGTGTCCGTAAAACTTGATGAATGCCGCGGATTCTACTATATGGGATCCCGCGCTTAACTGTTAGTTGAATCAATGATCAGATATAAGACGCTGTTCGGAGCGTCACAGTAAGGATATATAAGATGCCTGATATTAACGACGTTTCACCCATGATGCAAAATTACCTTGAGACCAAGAAGCAGTATTCTGACTGCCTTCTTTTCTACCGCATCGGAGATTTCTACGAGATGTTCTTCGATGATGCTGTACTTGTGTCCAAGGAACTCGAGCTTACACTTACAGGTAAAGCCTGTGGTATGGATGAAAGAGCGCCCATGTGCGGCGTTCCTTTCCATGCGGCGGATTCATATATTTCGAGACTCGTATCAAAGGGTTACAAAGTCGCCATCTGTGAACAGGTCGAAGATCCCAAGCTTGCAAAGGGTCTTGTAAAGCGTGAAGTAATAAAGGTTGTAACTCCCGGAACCAATATGAACATGCTTGCTCTCGATTCCGGAAGAAACAATTACCTGATGTGCATCTGTTATCAGGACAACGGAACGGGCGTCAGCATTGTTGATATTTCAACAGGCGAATTTCTTGTTTCAGAGCTTTCTTCTCCTAATGAGATAAATGACTTCATGAGCAGATTTGCTCCTTCGGAATTAATCTGCAACAATGCTTTTTCCGTTCAGAGTGATCTTCTGAATCTCATAAAGGAAAGATATCAGATCCCGGTTACCGTACTTGACAATGCACTCTTCGATGAAAAGACTGCAACGGGCGAGGTGCTTCTTCAGTTCAAGGTCAAGAGCCTTATCGGACTGGGACTCGATTCCATGATCCCAGGTGTTCTTGCTGCGGGTGCGACACTTCTTTATCTTCACGATACACAGAAGACGAGCCTCGGAAATATAACACAGATCCATCCATATATCGCAAAGAAGTTCATGATGCTCGATTCTTCTTCGAGAAGAAATCTTGAGCTGACCGAGACCATAAGGGATAAGCAGAAGAAGGGATCGCTCCTCGGAGTTCTCGACCGCACCAAGACCGCAATGGGCGGAAGACTCCTCAGAACCTTCCTTGAAGAGCCCCTGATCGATGACGAAGAGATCATAAAGAGACAGGATGCCATTGAAGCATTTTATAAGAATGCGATCTGCAGGGATGAACTCAGGGAATATTTGAATCCCGTTTACGATCTTGAAAGACTTCTTGCAAGAGTAAGCTTCGGAACCGCAAATCCGAGGGATCTTATCAGCCTTGCATCGTCTCTTCGTATGCTTCCCCATATGATCACTGCAGTAGAGGATCTTCACTCGGTTATGATCGATGAGATAAGAAATGATTTTGATCCTCTTGTTGATATCGAAGCTCTTATTACCGCATCGATCAAGGATGAGCCTCCTCTTACCATCAGGGACGGAGATATCATTAAGGACGGCTTCGATGAGGAGATCGATAAGCTCAGGGTTGCCAAGACCGAAGGCAAGAAATGGCTCGCACAGCTTGAAGAATCCGAAAAAGAAAGAACGGGCATCAAAACCCTCAAGATTAAATATCATAAAGCCTTCGGATATTATTTTGAGATAACCAATTCATTTCTTGATAAGATCCCGGATGATTACATCAGAAGGCAGACTCTTACCAATTGCGAGAGATTTACTTCCGCAGCTCTTAAGGAACTTGAAGATACGGTCCTTAACGCAGAAGAGAAGATCCGTAATCTTGAATATGATGTTTTCGTAAATATCAGAAATGCCATATCCGCCGAAAGCGAAAGGATCCTGAAGACCGCAAGAAGCGTTGCGTATCTCGATGTTCTTTCGGACCTTGCATATGTGTCCGAGGTCAACAGATATGTAAGACCCCATATCAATTCAAAGGGCATCATCAATATAAAAGAAGGACGTCACCCCGTTGTCGAAAAGATGCTCGGCGGCGAACTCTTTGTTTCCAATGATACCTACCTGGATAACCAGAGTAATCTCGTCAGCATAATCACCGGCCCCAATATGGCCGGTAAATCGACATATATGAGACAGACCGCATTGATCGTTCTCATGGCTCAGATAGGCTGCTTTGTCCCCGCAACAAGCGCAGATATCTGCGTTGTTGACAGGATCTTTACAAGGGTCGGCGCATCCGATGATCTTGCAAGCGGACAGTCCACATTCATGATCGAGATGAATGAGGTTTCCAATATCTTAAGAAATGCAACTTCCAAGAGCCTTCTTATTCTTGATGAGATAGGAAGGGGAACTTCAACCTTCGACGGACTTGCTATAGCATGGGCCGTTACAGAGCATATAGCAAATAAAAAGCTTCTGGGTGCCAAGACATTATTTGCGACACATTATCATGAACTCACAGAGCTCGAAGGTAAGATAGATAATGTACATAATTACTGCATTGCCGTTAAGGAAAGCGGTGATGATATCGTATTCTTACGTAAGATAGTAAAGGGCGGTGCCGACAGAAGCTACGGAATCCAGGTTGCAAAGCTTGCCGGCGTTCCGGATATTGTAATAGACAGGGCGGGAGAGATCGCATCTTCGCTTGCCCTTCAGGATATATCTTCTGTTGTCGAATCGATCGCAACCAAGGACATAAATACTGCAAAGACCAAAAAAGTAACGAGACCCGATGAAGTTGATTCGGGCCAGCTTTCTTTCTTCGATCTTGTATCCGATGAGGATGTTCTCAAAGAGATCGAGGATATCGATATATCCAATCTGACTCCCCTGGATGCGCTTAATACGCTTTACAGGCTTCAGAACAAGGTTAAGAACAGGTACAGGATATGATCAAGATTTTAAACAAAGAAACGATCGACAGGATATCTGCGGGCGAGGTTGTTGAGCGCCCGTTCAATGTCGTTAAGGAGCTTGTCGAAAATTCCGTTGACTCAGGTGCCCGGGCAATCACCGTCGAGATAAAGGGCGGCGGTATCGATCTTATAAGAGTTACGGATAACGGATGCGGTATCGACCCTTCGGATATGAAGACCGCATTCTTAAGACATGCCACAAGCAAGATAGATACCGCACAGGATCTTGATCATATCGAAACACTCGGTTTCCGTGGTGAGGCACTTGCAAGTATATGTGCCGTTTCCGAGGCGGAGATGATAACCTGCATAGAAGGTTCGATCACAGGAAACAGGCTGTTCATCAGAGGCGGTGAGGAGATCTCCTTTGAAGAGGTCGGTGCTCCGAAGGGCACTACGATGATCGTCAGAAATCTTTTTTATAACACTCCCGCAAGAAAGAAATTCTTAAAGACTCCATCCACCGAAACCTCATATATCGTTGAGATGATGGAAAAGATGGCTCTTTCCCATCCTGATATTTCATTTCAGCTTATAACCGATAACAGGTCACGTTTCCACACGGTGGGAAGCGGTGATCTTCTTGATGTTATATTCAGGGTGTACGGACGCGATACCGCATCCATGCTGGTTCCCATAAATGCCGAAAATGAAGACCTTAAGATAAGCGGTTTTCTCGGTAAACCCGAAACCGTCAGAAGCAACCGCAATATGGAAGTCTATTTCATAAACGAAAGATATGTGAAGAATGATTTTATTTCTTCGGCAATTGAAGAAGGTTACAGGGAATATCTGATGCTTCATAAGTTCCCCGTTGTATTCCTGAACTTTGAGATCGATCCTTCAAGCGTGGATGTAAATGTACATCCCGCAAAGCTCGATGTAAGGATAACCGACCAGAATTCTTTCTTTTCATTCGTATCGGCATCCGTTCATGATGTAATGAAGAATGCTGAGATGATACCGGAAAACATCCTTACGGATGACAGGGAGAAAAAGGAAGCCGCAAAAGCATCAAAGGAAGAAGTTGCATCAGGAAGAAATCCGGAACCCTTCGAAGCTTTAAGAAAGGGTGATCCGATACAGAGCGCAGTGAAGTCATACAGCGAATTCGTCAGCGCCGGATCAGGATTATCTTCTGTTTCGGAAGACAGCTTTTTCGAAGATGACAGGAAGGATCTTAAAGTATCTGAGCATTCTGTCCCTTCGTCAGATAAAGTTTCCGATCCTGCTTATGATCTGACTGCGGATGACACATCTTCCGACGAAAGCATTTCCGAAAATGAGCATGATCCCGCGGCTGAATTCTTAAAGAATGCACGCTTTGAGCAAAAGCAGCTCTTTGACGATCATCTGCTTGATGAAGGCAAGAGAGCAAAGTACAGGATCATCGGTCAGGTATTCGATACATACTGGGTTGTGCAGTATGAGCAGAAGATGTTCATAATCGACCAGCATGCCGCACATGAAAAAGTTAATTACGAAAGAATGATGAAGAGGATTTATTCGGGTGAGAATCATTCTCAGCTCCTGATGCCTCCTGTCGTGGTTTCCCTTTCCGCTACGGAGGAAAGTGTATTTCTTGACAATAAGGATGCGTTTGAAAGAGCCGGTTTCGAAGTGGAGAATTTCGGAGGTTCCGAATATGCACTGAGGGGAGTTCCCGTCGATCTCTTCGGTCATTCGGAAAAGGAACTCTTCCTTGCCGTGCTTGATGAGATGAGTACGAATCCCGGTCTGGGAACCTTTAAGACGATCGATGAGAAGATCGCCGGAATGGCGTGCAAGGCAAGTGTTAAGGGCGGTGACAGGATAGGACTTGAACAGGCAGAAAAGCTTATCGATGAACTGCTTACTCTCGATAATCCATATAACTGTCCTCACGGAAGACCCACGATCATTTCGATAACCAAAACGGAAATGGAAAAGAAATTCAAGAGGATCGTCGACTGATGAACGGAAAGCCTCCGCTTATAATCTTATCGGGCCCCACCGCAGTCGGAAAGACGGCTCTTTCCGTCGAGTTTGCGCGTGCCCACGGCCTTGAGATAATATCTGCCGATTCCGCACAGGTCTATAAGGGCATGGATATAGGAACCGCCAAGATCACGGAAGAAGAAAAGAAGGGAGTTCCCCATTACCTGATTGATGTATGTGAGAGAAACGAGGATTATTCCGCATTCAGGTTTTCAGAGATGGCCGGTGAATGTATCGAAACAATCGTAAGTCACGGTAAGATACCTTTTGTTGTAGGCGGTACGGGATTCTATATCCAGGCGCTTTTAAAGGGTGTCATATTTGATGACGAAGGCCCCGATGAAGAATACCGCGAAAGTCTCGAAAGGATCGCAGATGAAAAGGGATGCATGCATCTGCATGAAATGCTTAAAGCGGTTGATCAGGAAAGTGCGGATAAGATTCCGCCTCAGAATATCAAGAGGGTGATCCGGGCACTGGAATATAATCACCTTACCGGAAGGAAGATATCCGAACATAACGAAACCGAAGCTTCCAGAGAACCGGTATTTAATGCGGCGTATTTTGTTCTTACCGATGACAGGCAGCTGATATATCAAAGGATCGACAAAAGAGTTGATGAAATGCTTGAAGCCGGTCTCGAAAAGGAAGTAAGAGCTATTCTTGAAAGCGGAACTTCACCGGACTGTGTCTCCATGCAGGCGATAGGATACAAGGAAATGATCCCTTATATAAAGGGTGAGATCTCACTTGAAGAAGCCGCATATCAGATAAAGCTGCGGACAAGGCATTTTGCCAAAAGACAGCTGACATGGTATAAAAGAGAACCGGATGTGATAATGATGGACAGACGTGAATTTAACGGTGATGTAAATGACATGCTGAAATTCATGAATGAAGAATGTAAAAAAAGAGGTTTGTTTTGATGAACGGAAATGATCTTAAATCAATATATAAGGATCTCGGAATAAGTGAAAATGTACTTAAGGCGGCAGGAAAAGTACTTGATACTCTTAAAGACCGTTTTACCGCAATAGATGAAAATGCGGAGCTCTGCCAGCTTAAAGTTCTTCGTGCATTTCAGAAAAATAATGTGAACGAAAGCTGTCTTATCGGAACGACGGGTTACGGTTATAACGATATCGGAAGGGATACCCTTGAGAAGGTGTATGCCGATTATTTCGGAACGGAAGACTGTCTTGTAAGACCGCAGATAACATGCGGAACACATGCACTTGCGCTTGCCCTTATGAGTAATCTCAGACCGGGTGATGAACTTCTTTCCGCGGTAGGCAAGCCATACGATACACTCGAGGAGGTTATCGGTATCAGGGATTCCGTCGGTTCTCTTGCCGAATACGGAATAACCTATGCACAGGCTGAGCTTTCCGAAGACGGAACCCCCGATCTCAATAATATCCGGAATGCCATCAATGACAGAACCAGACTTGTTACGATCCAGAGATCCAAGGGTTATCAGACCAGACCTTCGCTTTCCGTGGCACAGATAGGCGAGATCATTAAGACCGTAAAGAGCGTAAGGGAAGATATCATCTGCATGGTCGACAACTGCTACGGTGAATTTGTTGAACCTCTTGAGCCTTCCGATGTGGGAGCCGATATGGTCGTAGGTTCTCTTATCAAGAATCCCGGCGGCGGACTCGCACAGACAGGCGGATATATTGCGGGAACCAGAAAATGCATTGAGAATGCTTCATACAGACTTACCGCACCGGGGCTGGGAAGGGAAGTCGGCCCCTCGCTTGAAGCCATCTCAAGGCTGTATCAGGGATTCTTCATGGGACCCGTTATAACAGCTTCTGCTATAAAAAATGCAATATTTGCCGCAGCGTTATTTGAAAAATACGGATTTGAAAGCTATCCTTCATCAAAAGAAGACAGGCATGACATCATCCAGGCAATCACTTTCGGTAAGCCCGAGGGTCTCATTGCCTTCTGTGAAGGCATTCAGGCCGCTGCTCCCGTAGATTCTTCCTTTGCTCCCGAGCCCTGGGATATGCCCGGTTACGATTCAAAGGTCATCATGGCTGCGGGTGCGTTCATATCGGGTTCGTCGATCGAACTTTCCGCCGACGGACCTCTTCGTGAGCCCTATACCGCTTATTTTCAGGGAGGACTTACCTGGCCGCACGGGAAATTCGGTATAATCAAGGCCTTCCAATCTCTGGTGGATAAAGGCTTGATTTTATGGTAAAATGCAGGATTGTGAAAGCCCTTTTGGGCTAAACGATCCGTAATATTTTTTCTTGGAGAGAGTATGAAATACAGAGGCTGGGTTTTATTTTTCCTGATAATAATCGGTTATATCCTCGGTAATCTGATCGGTCAGCACAGCGGAATAGCATTTTTGAACTATGGCGGTGCTTTCGGACTTACCTCTCCCGTAGAACTTAACATCGGATTCATGATCCTTACTTTCGGACTTACCTTCAATATCAATATTGCGGGTATCATCGGGATCATAATCGCATTTGTATGTTTTAAGTTCATCAAGATCTGATGCTTTCATCGTCCCGGAGAAGACGTAAGGGAGCATATGAAAGAAATAACATATCCCGAAAAGCCCTATGAAAGATTTAAGGCTTTCGGAGCCGGAGCTCTGACAGATGCCGAGCTTCTGGCAGTAATACTGAGAACGGGAACCAAAGGAAGTGATGCGGTCGATATATCGGCCAAGGTGCTTTCACTGGGAAAAGCTCCGCGTCAGGGTCTGCTTTCTCTTTTTGACCTTGATACAAAAGAACTTATGAAGATCCCGGGTATCGGAGAGGTTAAGGCGGTAAAGCTGAAATGCCTTGCAGAGCTCTGTACCAGGATGCATGAAGCCGGACTTAAGAGCGGTTTTTGTGCAAACAGTCCTTCATTGGTCGCTGAGTTTTATATGGAGCGGCTAAGGCATGAAAAGAATGAATGTGTTCTTCTTTTAAGCCTTGATGCAAAGGGAAAGGTTCTCAGGGAATCCGTCATATCCAAAGGGAGCGTTAACAGATCACTTGCTCCGGTAAGACAGATACTTCTCGAAGCGCTGGATGCCGAGGCCGTAAATATCATCCTGCTTCATAATCATCCGAGCGGTGATCCGTCACCTTCGGGAGATGACGAAAAGCTTACGGAGAAGCTTTTTACGACCTGCCTTCAGGCGGATATTCCGCTGATAGACCATATCATCATCGGAGACAATACATATTTCAGTTTTAAAGAATCCGGTTTTTTACACGGTTAAAGAAAGGGTTTTTATATGGCTGTCAATGCATACGGTATCGACCTTGGTACCAATCACATCAAGATCTTTAATAACAACGACAATACGATCACCATTCAGAAGAACATGATCGCCATCAAGGATGAGACGGAGTTTTTCGCTTACGGTGATTCAGCATATGAGATGCATGAGAAGGCACCCGCCAACATACAGATATCTTACCCTCTTTCCTGCGGCGTTATTTCGGACCTTCATAACGTGGAACTTTTGGTCAAGTATCTCATCAGCGATATCCAGGGCGGTACTCCCAAGAGTGCGGATTTCCTTATTGCGGTTCCTTACGATATCACCGATGTCGAAAAGAGGGCATTCTACGATCTTCTTAAAGAGGCCGGTGTAAAGGCCCACAAGATCTTCGTCACGCAGATGGCCATCGCCGACGGTATAGGAATGGGTATCGATGTCAAGAATGCTGTGGGCGTTCTTGTCGTCAATGTAGGATTTGAAACAACCGAGATCTCCGTTCTTTCACTCGGAGGAATCGTTCTTTCCAAGCTTATCAAAGAGGGCGGACTTAAATTCGACGATTCTATCAGGACTGCCGTAAGAAACGAGTTCGGACTTCTTATCGGCGGAAAGACCGCGGAGGAAGTCAAGAAGAACCTCGGCGGACTTGAGAAAGAGCAGAAGGGCGCTCTTGTTTACGGAAGGGATATTGTTACCGGACTTCCGGTTCAGAGAGAGATACCCACCAAGCTTATAGTTGATTCTCTTGAAAATGATTTCAAGACCATCATAGATAACATCAAATTCATTCTGGAGAGAACTCCTCCCGAACTGTCGGCGGACATCTTCCGTAACGGTATCTATCTTACGGGCGGCGCAAGCCAGGTATCCCATCTTGTTGAGAGGATCGCCGATGGTACAGGTCTTAAGGTCAATGTTACCGATGAACCGATGACATCAACAGCCTACGGACTTGGTAGGATAATCCAGGATCCCGAGTTTTCTTCTCTTGCACAGAGTGCCGAGGGCATGGGTAAATGAGTCCTGTCGTAAAATCTAAGGGGGAGAGATTTACAATACCTGGTAAATATCTCCTCCTTATTTTAACCGGAATATGCATCCTTCTGATGATCCTGACATACGGGACATCTGTTTTTGATGTGCCCGTAAACAGTGCCGTCGGGACGATCATAGTTCCTTTTGAAAGCGGCATATCCAGAGCGGGAGAGTGGCTCAGAAACAGAAAAGACGAGCTTTCATCCGTCCAGTCCCTTTTAAAGGAAAACGAAGAGCTCAAGGCCCGGATCGCGGAGCTTACCGAGGAGAATATCATTCTCAACCAGGAAAGATATGAGCTTACCGATATGCAGGCCCTGCTCGGACTTTCCGAGGTATACAATTCCTACGAAAAGGTGGGAGCCCGCATAATCGCGAAGGATACCGGAAACTGGTATACCTCCTTTGTCATCGATAAGGGAACGGATGACGGACTTGCGATCGATATGAATGTCATTGCCGGCGGAGGGCTTATCGGAAGGATCACCAAGATTGGTCCGAACTGGGCACGCGTCACGTCCATTATTTCCGACGGCTGTAATGTAAGCGGACAGGTTGCTTCATCGGACCTTACGATCATTGTATCCGGAGATCTGTCGCTCAACGATAAAGGACTTCTTTCATTTTCGCAGCTTTCCGATCCCGACGGACTTGTCGTAAAAGGAGATAAGGTCATAACCAGTAATATAAGCGACAAATATCTTCCGGGACTGCTTATCGGTTATATCGATACTATTGAGACTGATGCCAATAACCTGACCAAATCGGGAACGATAAGCGTTGCCACTGATTTTTCATATCTTTCGACAGTGCTGGTCATAACCGATGTGAAAAATAACGACTACGAATGATCCAGAAAATACTGATCGCAATTTCAATACCTTTCTTTTTCCTGCTTCAAGCCTGTGTTTTCACTTCTCTGGAGCTTGGAAATGTTATCCCCAATCTGATGGTGCTGCTCGTATGCGTGTACGGTTTCTTTTACGGTGAAAAAACCGGAGCCGTATGCGGATTTTTTGCCGGCCTTCTTATGGATATTTTTTTCGGTGAGATGCTCGGTCTGAACGCTCTTATAATCATGCTGATCGGCTATGTTAACGGAGGCTTCAGCGGACTCTTTTACGCAGAAGATATAAGACTTCCCCTTATCCTCATTACACTGTCGGATGCTTCATTCGGACTGATGTATTATGTTTCGACCTTCCTGATCAGAGGAAAGATCGGGTTTACTTATTATGCGCTGAATGTCATCTGCCCCGAGATATTCTATACGCTTTTGGTTTCTCTTGTGATCTATCCGATACTTCTCGGAATAGATACGCTTTTCAGAAATTACCGCATCAAGAAGGAGAGAGAATCGCAGCAGAATGTTTGACGGTCTTCGTGAAAGGATAATAAGCATCTTCACGAGCAGGGTCACGGTCATTTTCCTGATCATGACCTGTCTTTGCGGTATCCTTCTTTACAGATGCTTTTACCTGCAGATCATCAAGGGCTCGGATTATCTCGAAAACTTCGTACTCGAGCAGGAAAAGACCAGGGATATCATGCCCGTAAGAGGAAATATTTACGACTGTAACGGCAATCCGCTTGCATATAACATCCTTGCTTATAACATCAATCTTGAGGATACATTTGAAACTTCGTCCGACAAGGACAGAAAGCTCAATGAGCTTATCTATAATCTTGTAAAATTCATTGAAAAAAACGGCGATTCCATCGATTCCGATTTCAAGATCGCACTCAATGAAGACGGTGAATTCGTCTATACCGTTTCGGGAACCCAGCTTAGCAGATTCCTTGCGGATATCTACGGGCACGCCGATCCCGCTTCGCTTACCGAAGATGAGAAAAACACCACCGCACTCGATGCGATGATCTATCTCAGCCGTAATTCCGGAAGGGGCTACAGATTTTCTGTCGGTGAAAGAATGGATCCCGATGACAAAAAATCCGAATTCATCGAGGGTAAAGGATACACTCACAGGGAGTGGCTTCAGATCGTTTCGATAAGATATGCGATGAGCCTTACCTCATACCGTAAGTATATCGGAACAACGATCGCAACCGATGTATCCAAGGAGACCGTTGCGCTGATCATGGAAAATTCCGATATTCTTCCCGGAGTTACGATCCAGGAAGATACTATCAGGAAATACGTTGACAGTAAGTATTTTGCACATCTGCTCGGATATACCGGAAGGATCTCACCCGAACAGATCGATATCCTGAATCAGAGAATGATAGATGAAGGAGCATCCGTAGGAACATATACATCCGATGATGTTGTCGGCCAGCTCGGTATCGAATATTACCTTGAAACCATTCTTCAGGGTTCAAAGGGATACGAGAAGGTCATGGTTGATAATACCGGTAAGGTACTTTCCATCCTTGAGCACAAGGATGCCATAAGGGGACAGGATGTTTATCTTTCCATCGACAAGGATCTTACGATGGAGCTTTACGATATCACCGAAAGAAAGCTTGCATATATCCTTGTGCAGAAGATACAGAATGCAAAGTATGCCGTGAAGACGACCGATTCCGTCAAGTCCATTCCGATCGCGGATGTTTACTACGCGGTGTTCCGTAACAATGTTCTTGATGTATCACATTTTTCCGCTGACGATGCACTTGATATGGAAAGAATGGTCTACGGTAAATACCTTGATTACAAGGCAAATGTCTATTCCACTATCGAGATGAGCATCAGGACCACCAGGACACCTTACTATAAGCTCAGTGATGAATATAAGGTTTATCAGTATTACATCCTAAGGCTTCTTATGAACAACGGGATCATCATGACATCCGAGATAGATTCCGAAGACAGCTATTTCAAAGCATGGGACGGAGAAGGCGATGTGAGTCTCGGAGATCTTCTGGAGCATTGCATCGATACCGGGCTTGTGGATATTTCCAGGCTTTCTCTTGATTCAAAATATGCCGATTCATCCGAGGTTTTTGATGCGCTCATCCTTAAGATATTCGAGCTTGCGGACAAGGATCCCGAATATCAGATAAGATTCTATAAATACATGATCCTGAACGATAAGCTTACCGGTTATCAGGTCTGCAAGCTTTTATACGAACAGGAAGCGATAAACATTCCCGAATCCGAGATCACCAGACTTAATGCCGGAGCAATTTCCGCATTTACCTTCATGATCAACAGGATCTCGAATCTCGATATCACTCCGGCACAGCTTGCACTTGATCCCTGTAACGGATCGGTTGTAATGACCAATCCGAATAACGGACAGGTCCTTGCACTTGTGACTTATCCAGGCTATGACAATAACCTTATGGCCAATTCCGTAAATGCGGCATATTACAACCGGCTGATTAACGATGATTCGTCACCGCTTCTTAACTTTGCGACACAGTACAGGGCGGCTCCCGGTTCGACATTTAAGATCGTATCCGCAACTGCCGGTTTTTCCGAAGGAGTTATCAATACATCCACGGTGTTCAACTGTTCGGGAATATTCACCGAGGTGGATCCTTCGCCCAAATGTACCGCGATACACGGAAATGAAACGGTAAGAACCGCGATAAGGGATTCGTGTAACCTGTATTTCTTCAATGTCGGTTACAGGCTGGCTACATTGAACGGCTACTACGATGATGCTGCGGGTCTTGAATATCTGTATAAATACGCCGATATGTACGGCCTTACCCAAAGATCGGGTGTGGAGATAAGCGAATACGAACCCGAGGTATCCGATCTTGACTCTGTCCGTTCATACATAGGTCAGGGTACCAATGCATATACCACGACGCAGCTGGCCAGATATGTTTCATCCATCGCAAACGGCGGAACGACATACGATCTGACCCTGCTCGATCATATAGAAGACTCCTACGGAAGAACCGTGTGGCAGCATGAACCTGTGGTTTATAATAATGTTTATCTTGAAGACTACCAGTGGAATGCCATCAAGAACGGTATGATCGACGGTGTTGAGAACAAACCATATTTCGCTGACATTCCCGTTCCGGTTGCGGGTAAGACAGGTACCGCGCAGGAGTCCAGATCAAAACCCGACCATGCGCTTTATATCGCATTTGCGCCCGCAAGGGGTGATGCCGAGGTTGCTCTGTGCTGCCGTATTCCTTACGGATTCTATTCCGATTATGCCGCTCAGCTTGCGCATGAATGTCTTCAGGCATATTACGATGTCGAACCTCTGGTGGATCAGAGTGCTTATTCAACAGATGAAAGAAGAGATTAAAGATGGGATCAGGTGTCATCTTAAAATGCTATAACGGTGCGTATAAGCTTATTCTGGACCCCGACATGCCCTTTAACGAGCTTTTGGGACTTGTAAGGGATAAGTTCTATGCATCTAGATCCTTCCTCGGAAATACCTCCGTCATTCTCGATATTGAGGGAAGAAAGCTTTCGGATATCGAGGAATCGCTCATCATTGATGCCGTTCACGCAAGCAGTGACGTAACGGTTTCCTGCCTTGTCGGCAAGAATGAAAATGACCAGGAGCATATCAGGAAAGTTAAGGAAATCCTTGACGAAAGGCTTCAGGGCAGCGATAAATGCATGATTCTTCAATCCTCCGTTATGAACAAACAGGTCATTGAGGTGGAAGAGAGCATTGTGATCCTGGGAGACGTAAATCCGGGAAGCGAAGTAAAAAGTTTTGGGAATATCATTGTTCTGGGCGGTCTGTACGGATCGGCTCATGCAGGTTTTCCCGAGGATGATTCCTGCTTTATCTGTGCGGTTGAACTCGAAGCCGAGAAGATGGATATCGGCAGGCACAGCTATGTTCCCGAATCCAAGCCCATCTGGAGTGCGGTTTTGAAGAGTGCGCCCAAGGTCGCAAGGATCAGTGACGGACAGTTTACCATAAGCCCTCTTAACAGGGTTGTTATGGAGAAGATTTATGATTCTAAAAACGTACAGGCTTAAAGAATACAATTTCATGCTGATAATCTTTACCATACTCCTATCCGTGATAGGAGTGTTTGCCATAAGCTCCGCCATGGGTGAAGCCGGAACCGAGAATGTTCATAAGCAGATAGGCGGTATCATTGTCGGTTCCGTTATGATGATCGTCATCTCCCTTATCGATTATCATTTTATACTTAAGTTCTGGATACCCATTTATATCGCAATGACTGTTGTGCTCTTCATGGTCATGGTCGGAGGATACAACGCCAACAATGCTCAGAGATGGCTGAAGATAGGTTTTATCAGGTTCCAGCCGTCCGAGATGACCAAGTTGATGTTGATTTTATTTTTTGCAGCGTTTATTATGAAATACAGGGAAAAAATCAGCAATTTTCACCTGCTTTTGGTTTGCAGCGGACTCTTTATAGTACCGTTTTTTCTGGTATATAAACAGCCCGATCTTTCTACCAGTCTGGTAATGATCTTCATCTTTTCGGCCATCATGTTCACAAGTGGCATAAAGAAGAGAATAATACTTGTTATTTTATTGATCATGATACCGGTGGGAGCTGCACTTACAGGTTATATCCTTAATCCCGATAATCACGCACTTCAGGATTATCAGCTGAACAGGATCAACGGTTTCCTGTATCCGGAAGATTATCCCGAGATCGCTTATCAGCAGAACAATTCGGTGACAGCGATCGGTTCCGGCATGCTTGAGGGAAAAGGATATAAGAATAACGAGATCACATCCGTTAAGAACAGTAACTTCATATCCGAGGCTGAGACCGACTTCATTTTTGCCGTAATCGGTGAAGAATTCGGTTTCAGGGGGGCTTCGGTAACGATCATCTTACTGTTTTTGATATCACTGAGCTGTCTGGACGTCGGTATAAGGGCATCGGATGTCGGAGGTTCGATAATCTGTGCCGGAATGGGGACTTTCATCGGAATGCAGGGCTTTATGAACATAGGCGTTGCAACCTTCCTTCTACCCAACACCGGAATTCCGCTTCCCTTCGTAAGCTACGGACTGACTTCGCTCGTGACGCTTTACTGCGGACTAGGGGTGGTCCTAAATGTAAGGCTTCAGGTAAAACATTCGGTCAATCCGCTGGATGATTTTATGCTGAATTATAATGGAAAGGGGTCGTATTAGGGGAATGAACATTGCACTTATCGCGCATGATTCCAAGAAGAAACTCATGCAGAATTTCTGTGTTGCGTACAGAGGTATCCTTTCAAAGCACGATCTTTATGCAACAGGTACTACAGGCAGACTTATCGAGGAAGTAACCAATCTTTCAATTCATAAAATGCTTGCCGGTCATCTCGGCGGAGAACAGCAGCTGGCTGCTCAGATCGAGCAGAATCTTATAGATCTTGTCATATTCTTAAGAGATCCTGTCAATATCGCCGTTCATGAACCCAATGTGGAGAATGTCTTCAGAGACTGCGATCTTCACAATATTCCTCTTGCAACAAACCTTGCAAGTGCGGAACTTCTTATCAAATCCCTTGACAGAGGGGATCTTGAATGGAGAGAGATGTATAAATGATCCGTTCACGCGGCCTTATTAAATTCAAAATTCTTTCGCTTTTTCTTATCTCCGTAATGCTTTTATGCGGCTGCGGAGAGGATTTTGCATTCCCTTACAAGTCATCGGTACTTGCTTCCGAAATGGCGGGAAGGGGATTTCTTGCAGATCTTAAGGCGGATTCTTTCGCATCTGACCTCTGCGTTATCACGGGTGATGTTCCCGTACCCGGACTCGAAATGGCCAATTCGATTGAATCGGTCCTTCTGGTTGACATCAATAATTCTGAGGTTATGGCTGCAGTCGGTGCAACGAGGCAGATTCATCCCGCATCAACAACAAAGCTTATGACGGCACTTCTTGCTCTTGAGAACTGCTCAATGGATGAAAAGCTGACGCTCGGCTCCGAGGTTACCGGATTCGCATATGATGAGACCGTTCTTCCCGGTAAGGTCGGCGATACGATGACCATGGATCAGGCTCTTCATTTCATGCTCATGTATTCCGCAAATGACATTGCAAATGCCATTGCTGTCCATGTGGGTGGCAATATTTCCCATTTCTGCGAGATGATGAATGAAAGGGCATATGAACTCGGTGCAACAAATACCCATTTTTCCAATCCTCACGGACTTGATGCCGACGATCATATGACCACCGCTTACGACCTTTATTTAATCCTCAGCGAGTGCGTCAAATACGACAAATTCGTTGAGATAGTATCAAGCTCCGAGTATCAGACCGTTTACAAGGATGCAAACGGCAAGGATGTCAACAAGACCGTAAGAAGCACCGATCTTTTCATCAGGACCGATAAGGATGTAAATGCTCCCGCGGGTATTACGGTGATCGGAGGAAAGACCGGAACAACTGGCGGAGCCGGACATTGTCTCATCGTTTTGTGCAAGGATGCATCGGGTAATTCTTATATTTCATGTGTCATGGGTACGCCCGATACGGATACGCTGTATGCGCACCAGAAAGAGCTTATGTCACTCATTTTAAACAGTTAAAAAGCCTTGATAGTTTGGGCGTTTTAAACTATAATCTTATTAGTGGTTTTAATACCGCTAAAATATATGCATCGGAGGAAAAATTAGTGGTTTCATTGATAGTTGGTCAGAAGGGCAAGGGCAAGACTAAGG
>JAEEQL010000144.1 GCA_016285265.1 Lachnospiraceae bacterium | reverse complement strand
GAAAGACCATCAAGTGGTATTTCGAAAACCAGAAGTGGATGGAAGGCGTAACGAGCGGAGACTATCAGAAGTATTACGAGAACATGTACGGTTCAAGGAAGGAGATCTGATATGAAGGGAATCATACTTGCAGGCGGAAGCGGAACAAGACTTTATCCTCTTACCAAGGCTATATCAAAACAGATCATGCCCGTCTATGACAAGCCCATGATCTATTATCCCCTTTCGACACTCATGCTCGCAGGGATCCGTGAGGTGCTCATCATCTCAACTCCCAGGGATCTTCCCGTATTCGAGGATCTCTTCGGAACGGGTGAGCAGCTCGGAATGAATTTCTCCTATGCGGTTCAGGAAACCCCCAGGGGACTTGCCGATGCATTCATCGTCGGAAAGGATTTCATCGGTTCCGATCCCGTTGCACTCGTGCTCGGAGACAACATCTTCTACGGACAGAGCTTTTCAAAGGTTCTTAAGTCCGCAGCGGAGCGCACTTCAAGCGAACCCGGTGCTACCATCTTCGGATACTATGTAAGGGATCCAAGAGAGTACGGCGTTGTCGAATTCGATGAAAACGGCAAGGCAATATCCATCGAGGAAAAGCCCGCAAATCCCAAGAGCAATTATGCCGTTCCCGGACTTTACTTTTATGACAACGATGTCGTTGATATCGCTGCTAACGTCAAACCCTCCGCAAGAGGTGAGATTGAGATAACCTCAGTCAATAACGAGTACTTAAGCAGAGGCAATCTTCATGTAGAAACTCTCGGAAGAGGCTTTGCTTGGCTTGATACCGGAAATCACGACAGCCTTCTCGATGCGGCTGATTTCGTAGCCGCATTCCAGAAGAGACAGGGACTTTACATCTCCTGCATCGAGGAGATCGCATACAAGAGAGGATTCATCGATAAGGATCAGCTCTTAAAGCTTTCCGAGCCCCTTATCAAGACTGCTTACGGCCAGTATTTAAGAGAGGTGGCAAATGGACTCTAGGTCCCGGATGCTGACAATTCTGGGAAGTATGGGCGCAGTACTGCTGATAGTACTGATTGTCATTCTCTGCGCTTTCGACGGAAGAAAACCATCCGGACAGGCGCAGACAGATGTGAGCGTTAATACCGGTGTGCCGTCTCAGGCTAACCTTAATGCCGCATCACCTCTTGAGGGAAATCTCATCGGAGATAACCCCAAAGCATTCATGAACGATCCGACCTTCTTTGATCCGGAGCACAGCGCTGCATTTGATGCGGCAATGGATCAGTCGGGTAACCTCAGCATCATGGTCACAAGCGTTGAGAAGGACTTGAGAGTTCTTGTGCTCGATGTAAACGGAGAGCTTGTGACCGGTGTTCCTTTCAATATCAAGGTAAGGGATTCCGATGACATTACCGTTTCGTACAGGGACCTTGATAAGGACGGCATCATCTATGCCGGAACGATAGATCCGGGAGACTATGATGTAATGCTCGATCCCGTCGAAGGCTACAGGGTTCCCCTCCATTCGACAAGAGTGTCAGTCAAGGAGAAGGTCGAGTACATTCCCATCGCCGACATCAGCGTGTTGATCAGGACCGAAGAAGAGATCAATGCGGCACTTGAGGATACGGGTACGATGGACGATGCACTTGAAGATTCTGACAGGACTGAGATCGTAACACTTCAGCCCGGAGGAAACGATCATAAGGCCGGCATCGATGTATCCAGCTGGCAGGGTGATATCGACTGGGACAAGGTCAGACAGTCCGGCATTGAATTCGTCATCGTAAGAGCGGGCTACAGAGGATCCGTAACCGGCGCGATAGTCAAGGACAAGTACTTTGATGCGAATGTATCGGGTGCACAGCAGGCGGGACTTCAGGTCGGTGTTTACTTTGTGACGCAGGCCGTCAATGAAGCCGAAGCCGTCGAGGAAGCATCCGCGGTAATGGAAATGTGTGCTCCTTATGATCTGGAGCTTCCGATCTATCTTGATGTTGAAGGCTCGAACGGCGGAAGAGGAGATCAGATAGATAAGGATACGAGAACCGCGGTATGTGAAGCATTCTGCAGGACCCTGGAGAATGCGGGACAGGCCGGCGGTGTGTATGCATGCAGATACTGGCTTACGACCAATATCGATGCATCAAGGCTCGACAGATACAATGTATGGCTTGCCGAATACAGGAGCACGCCTTTATACAACGGATACTATTCCATGTGGCAGTACACATCTAAGGGTCATGTGGATGGAATAAACGGAAATGTTGATTTTGACATCATGTATTACTAAGGAGATCAGAAATGAGTCAGATAAGCGTTGAAACTTGTGAGATCGAAGGGCTTAAAGTCATCACCCCCACCGTACACGGTGACGCGCGCGGATACTTTATGGAGACTTACAACTTTAATGATTTCAAGGAAGCCGGCATCGATACCGTATTTGTTCAGGACAACCAGTCCGCTTCCAAGAAGGGAGTTCTCAGGGGACTTCATTTCCAGATAAATCATCCCCAGGACAAGCTCGTAAGAGTCATCAAAGGAGAAGTTTTTGACGTTGCAGTCGATCTCAGGAAGGGATCATCCACATTCGGAAAGTGGTTCGGTGTTCTTCTTACCGAGGAGAATAAAAAGCAGTTCTTTGTTCCCAAAGGATTCGCACACGGATTTGTCGTCCTTTCGGATTATGCGGAGTTCTGCTATAAGTGCAGCGATTTCTACACTCCCGGTGATGAGGGCGGTATCATGTACAACGATCCCGAGATCGGGGTAGAGTGGCCCATCCCCGAAGGAATGGAGATCACCTTATCCGACAGGGACAAAATATGGCCTCCCTTTAAGGAGACTTTCGGAAAGTAATGAAGCCTACAGCCATCAGAAGAAAAAAGATAATAATCCCGATTCTTCTTCTCGTATTCTGCCTTCTGGCATTATGCGTTGCTCTTCATACCAATCCCGCGGCGATAAAGAAGGATGAGATCATCAAAAAGTGCATCTCTCTTGCGGTGATAGTTCTCTCCGCAATCTTCATAGTCATAAAATATGACAAGATCGTCACTTTGCCTCTTGAGATCTGGCAGAACAGAAGACTGATCTTAAAACTTGCGGGCAATGATTTCAAAAGGCGTTATGCCGGCTCCTATATGGGAGTTATCTGGGCGTTCATCCAGCCTATCGTAACGATCGCACTTTACTATTTTGTATTCGGAACCATCATGAAGGGTGCGCGCTCCAGCGGCTCCGACGATGTTCCCTTTGTGCTTTTCCTTACCTGCGGAATGGTTCCCTGGTTCTTTTTCAGCGAAGCGCTTTCCACCGGAACGAGCGCACTGCTCGAATACAGTTATCTTGTCAAGAAGGTCGTTTTCAAGATAAGCGTTCTTCCCATCATTAAGGTGTTCGCGGCACTCATCACGCACGTTTTCTTCATCGTGCTTCTTATGATAGTTGCGATCCTCTGCGGCCGTTACCCCAGCATTCGCTGGATACAGGTTTTCTACTATACCGGATGCACCTTTGTGCTCGCACTCGGAATATGCTATACGACCTGTTCGCTCGTTGTCTTCGTACGCGATCTCGGACAGCTCATAAACGTCATCCTCCAGGTTCTCGTATGGGCAACTCCCATCATGTGGAATATAGAGATGATCCAGAATCCGACACTTACTTCACTGCTCAAGTTAAATCCCGTTGTTTACATAGTTACCGGATACCGTGATGCTATCTACGGTGATATATGGTTCTTCGAAAGATTCTATTCAACGGTTTATTTCTGGATCGCATGTGCAATGCTCTTCGGCTTCGGTGCGATCATATACAAGAGATTAAAGCCGCATTTTGCGGATGTTTTATAAAGCTATGTCAGAAGAATTTGCCGTAAGGGCGACCAAAATAGAAAAAAGATACAAGCTCTACGAGCGTAACCGCGACCGTATGCTCGACGCACTCGGGCTTTCGGGGAAGAAGGAACGCTTTAAGTTCCACTATGCCCTGAAGGGGGTCGACTTCGAAGTAAAGAAGGGCGAGACTGTCGGCATCATCGGAACAAACGGTTCGGGCAAGTCCACGCTTCTCAAGATCCTTACGGGCGTCCTTACTCCCACATCGGGTGAGGTCGAGGTAAACGGAAGGATCTCCGCACTGCTCGAGCTCGGTGCGGGCTTCAACATGGATTACAACGGTATCGAGAATATCTATCTGAACGGTACCATGATGGGCTTTTCCAAGGATGAGATCGACAAAAAGATCGACGACATACTTGCCTTTGCCGATATAGGTGACTATGTGTACCAGCCCTGCAAGACATATTCGAGCGGTATGTTCGTCCGCCTTGCATTTGCCGTTTCCATAAACATTGATCCCGAGATACTTATAGTTGACGAAGCACTCAGCGTGGGAGATGTCTTCTTCCAGGCAAAGTGTTACCGTAAATTCGAGGAGTTCAAGAAGAAGGGCAAGACGATACTTTTCGTAAGCCATGACCTCAGCAGCATCTCGAGATACTGCGACAGGGTTTATCTTCTTAACAGCGGTGAGATGATCGGAAACGGCTCTCCCAAGGAGATGATAGACAAGTATAAGCAGATCCTTGCCGGTGCCGGACAGGCTAAGATAGTCGAGACCAATGAAAACGACGTTCTCGAATACGGAAACGGCAAAGCAAACATCACCGAATACGGCATCACCGATTCAAAGGGCACGAAGACCAATGCTGTCGAAAAGGGAACGGAATATACCGTCTCAATGAAGGTGAAGATCGAAGAGGACATACAGGCACCTATATTTGCCTGCTCAGTCAAGAATGTAAGAGGCGTCGAGATAACCGGCACCAATACTCTTGTCAGCAAGACCTTCGATGACAGCGTGAAAAAGGGAGACGAGATTGAGATCTCCTTTACCCAGAAGATGATGCTTCAGGGAGGAGAGTACCTTATCTCACTCGGGGTTACCGGCTTTGAGAACGGGGAGTTTACGGTTTATCACAGACTCTACGATATCCTGAGCATCAATGTCATATCCGATTCCGATACGGTGGGATTTTTCGACAGCGATTACAGGATCAGCGTAAAGAGATAACGGCATACCCGTTATCCGGCATGTAATTCCGGATGATATCCCCGGAATCCGCTTAATCTCATTTAATATAGAAAAAGCGATTTTAAAGTTGTATCATTAAATCAGTTTCAGTTCCTTTCCGGAGATCTGACCGGAAGAAATAATAATACGAATATTTGGAGGCGCACATGGGTTACAGGGAAGAGTTTGAAAAGTGGCTTAGCGACGATTATTTTGACGAGGCTACAAAGCAGGAACTTCTTGCGATCAGAAACGATGAAAAGGAGATCGAGGACCGCTTCTACAGAGAACTTGAATTCGGTACCG
>JAEEQL010000033.1 GCA_016285265.1 Lachnospiraceae bacterium | reverse complement strand
ATCCTCCAGCCTTGTCTTTTTATAAAGAAGATTACAGAAATTATCCGTATCCGCACCCTTTTTGAGTTCAATTACGATGCGGATGCCCTCCTTGGAGGACTGATTGGAGATATCTGTAATATCCGTAGTATCCTTTTTATCAGCTAGAGCAGCCACGTCAGCAAGGAATTTGCCGATATTGGCTCCAACCATGGTATAGGGGATCTCGGTGATAACTACCCTCTTTTTACCGCCCTTAACATCCTCTACCTTGACTTTACCGCGAAGCTTTATCTTACCGCTTCCGGTGGAGTAGATCCCAAGAAGCTCATCCTTGTTGATAACGATACCTCCTGTAGGAAAGTCCGGTCCCGGGATTACTTCCAGCATCTCGGCAGTGGAGATATTTGGATTCTTCATGTAGGCAATAACACCATCGATAACCTCACCGAGATTGTGGGTAGGGATAGAAGTTGCCATACCTACCGCGATACCCTCAGCACCGTTGACAAGAAGGTTGGGAACTCTGACAGGAAGTACCGCCGGCTCCTTTTCAGTCTCGTCATAGTTGGGAACAAAGTCTACCACGTCCTTGTCAAGATCTCCCAGGAAAACCTCCTGAGTGATCTTTTCCAGCCTTGCCTCCGTATACCTCATGGCAGCAGCTCCGTCGCCCTCGATGGAGCCGAAGTTTCCGTGACCGTCTATAAGCGGAAGCTCCTTTTTAAAGTCCTGGGACATGACCACCAGCGCCTCATATATGGAACTGTCTCCATGGGGATGGTACTTACCCATGGTATCACCAACTATACGTGCAGACTTTCTGTATGGTCTGTCATACCTGATCCCGAGTTCGTACATATCATAAAGCGTTCTCCGCTGAACGGGCTTGAGTCCGTCTCTAACGTCAGGCAGAGCCCTGGCAATGATTACGCTCATGGCGTAGTCAATGTAGGACTTTTGCATGATCTCCGAATATTCGCTTTGAATAAGCTGCTCCTGTGCTTTCATAATCTATCTCCGTGTTTTTTATGCATCAACCTCAGCCTCGGCTGCGTGCTTGTAAATAAAAGCCTTGCGGGGAGGAACGTCGTTACCCATAAGCATCTCTGTAACATCAGATGCCATACGACCGTCCTCGATCTCTACCTGGCGAAGAACACGTCTCGCCGGATCAAGAGTTGTCTCCCAAAGCTGCTCTGCGTCCATCTCTCCAAGTCCCTTGTACCTTTGAAGGGTAAAGGGGCCCTTGTGAGACTTTCTGTATTTTTCCAGTGCCGCATCATCATAGAGGTACTCTTCCTTGCCGCTTTTAGGCATGGCCTTGTAAAGAGGCGGCATGGCAATATAAACATGTCCCTCGTAGATAAGTTCGGGCATGAACCTGTAAAACAGTGTCAATAACAGTGTTGAGATATGGGCTCCGTCCACGTCCGCATCTGCCATGATGATGATCTTGTCATAGCGGAGCTTGCTTATATCGAAATCATTTCCGTAGCCTTCCGAAAAACCGCATCCGAACGCATTGATCATTGTTTTGATCTCAGCATTTTCAAGGATCTTGTTTATCGAAGCCTTTTCAACATTTAAGATCTTACCCCTGATGGGAAGGATGGCCTGAAACATTCTGTCACGTGCGGTCTTGGCAGATCCGCCCGCGGAATCTCCCTCTACGATAAAGATCTCGCACTTATCGGCTTCCTTGGAAACACAGTTTGCAAGCTTTCCGTTTGAATCAAAGGAAAACTTCTGCTTGGTAAGAAGATTGGTCTTCGCCTTCTCTTCCGCTTTTCTTATCTTCGCAGCTTTATCTGCGCAGTCGATTATTGTTTTAAGAACATCGAGATGTCTGTCAAAATATCTTACGACCTCATCGCCGGTAACCTTTGCAACCGACTTTGCGGCATCCTGGTTATCAAGCTTTGTCTTGGTCTGGCCTTCGAACGTGGGATCCGGATGTTTGATCGATATGACAGCAGTCATGCCGTTTCTGACTTCGGTTCCGGAGAAGTTGGCATCCTTATCCTTGAGGTTACCCAGTTGACGTGCATACGAATTGATCACAGTCGTAAACTGTGTCTTGAATCCGGTAAGGTGTGTTCCGCCTTCGGAGTTATAGATATTGTTACAAAAGCCAAGGACATTCTCGTGGAATTCATTGACATACTGGAATGCGATCTCGACCTGGATCCCTTCGGATTCTCCGCTGATGGATACGATCTCGGTTACGGGATCCTTTAATTTATTGAGGTCCTTAAGGAAACCTACAATGCCTTCCGGCTCGTGGTATGAAATTATCTCAGGCTCCGCACCTCTGTCGTCCTTATATTCGATGGTGAGTCCGGGATTAAGATATGCAGTCTCGTGAAGTCTGCTCTTTACTTCGTCTTCCTTGAACCTGGTCCTGTCAAAGATCGTATCGTCGGGAAGGAAATTGATAGTTGTTCCATGATCCCTGGTCTTGCCCTGCGTGGGAAGAAGTCCGTCCACGAGTTCAACCCTGGGCTCGCCCTTTTCATAACTGTCCTTGTAGATATTGCCGTCTCTTTTGACCGTGATATCAAATCTGGAAGAAAGCGCATTTACAACGGAGGAACCAACACCGTGAAGCCCTCCGCTGGTCTTATATGCATTATTGTCGAACTTTCCTCCGGCATGAAGCGTCGTGAGTACGAGTCTTTCGGCAGAGATTCCTTTTTCGTGACGTCCGACAGGGATGCCTCTTCCGTTATCGGAAACGGTGCAGGATCCGTCTTTTTCCAGTGTGACCTTGATAGTGTCGCAGAATCCGGCGAGATGCTCGTCAACTGAGTTATCGACTATTTCATATATAAGATGATTAAGTCCCTTGGTGGATACGGAACCGATATACATTCCGGGACGTACCCTTACGGCTTCGAGACCTTCCAGTACTGTAATACTGCTTTCATCATAATTGTCTTTTTTCGGTGACATAAAATACCCTCTTGAAGTCTAACTTGCAGAAAAAACAAAGGTTTCTCGTGAAACCCCCGAACAGTTGTTTTGCACTATGTGATTTTAACATAGATTTAGATTTCGTACAACAAAAAATCCACTACATTTAGTGGATTTCATGCGTGAAAAAATATGAATATTTAAATTCAATAACGAACGTTTCTGATGATTTTTTGCCGAATTAGCGTTTTATTAACGTCAGATCTTCTTTGAGACTGCCATAGCAAGAGCTCCGGGGCCAATATGACATGCTATTGACAACGAAAGAGGCTTAAGGCAGATTTCATAACCCGGGAAGAACTCTTCCGCTTCCTTCTTGAACTGCTCGGCAGCTGCGATATCATGTGTAAATGCCATTTCAAGATGAACATTGTGACATTTGTCGCTGCATCCGAACCTTGTCTCCATGTCGTTTTTGATGGCCTTCATGATTATCTCTTTGCCGCCCTGTACGGTTCTTGTCTTGGCAAAGGAATCAAGCTTCTCACCCTGTATCTGGAGAACGGGCTTGATACGGAGAAGTGTACCTATGGCAGCAGCTGCGGGAGTAAGTCTTCCGCCTTT
Organism: Lachnospiraceae bacterium; assembly: GCA_016285265.1. Lineage (GTDB taxonomy): Bacteria > Bacillota > Clostridia > Lachnospirales > Lachnospiraceae > AC2028. Next base: position 22,039 of record JAEEQL010000033.1, on the reverse strand, counting down.
TTTGAGATATTCGAGCGTATCTATCATGATATAGATACTGCTCTCAAATTTAACTCTTTCAAGTTCATCCTTGATCTGTCTCGCACTCATTCCTTTTGCTATGAGCTCCCGGGCATCGAGACAGGACTGTCTGAGAGTGACGGAGATCCTCTGGTTATCGACCACCTGAACCTTGTCGTCATAATGCTGTGCGAGAAGATATGCGCTTCCGCAGGAACCCGAAAGTCCGCTGGACATGGGAATATGAATTATCTCATCATAATCCTCGAGAAGCCTGTCCCAGGTCTTCATTACTTCTTCGGGTGAAGGCTGACTGGTGTGGATCTCCTCTCCGCCTTTAAGTCTTTCATAGAATTCTTCCTGAGTCAGATTTACGCTGTCCAGATATTCCTTGCCTCCTATGAAGAACGGCATGGGAATAACGGTAATACCGAGTTCTTCTCCTTCAGCTACGGTCATCGAAGCATTGGAATCAGTAACAACTGCTATTTTTGAGCTCATTTAAACTTTCTCCCTCGTCTATCAAGTTGACATAATTAATATCAACTATTATTTTATGTAACTCAGATCGTTCTGAAATCCAGATTGTTACGTCCGAAGTATTCGGCTTCTTCCCTTATCGGACGGTTTTCTTCCCTTGCAAGTCTTCTGTCATTCTTAAGAAGTTCGTCCGCAAGATCGGATGCAGAGCTCAGCAGATCTGCGTCCGCATACACATCCGCTATCCTGAATGAAAACTCTCCGCTCTGTCTGACACCGAAAAGCTCACCGGGACCTCTCGTCTTAAGATCATATGATGCGATCTCAAAGCCGTCGGAAGTCTTGGCAAGTATTCCGAGTCTTTCCATGGTCTTGTCATCCTCGGAGCCTGTCATGAATATCGCATAGCCCTGATCAGAGCCTCTGCCCACTCTTCCGCGAAGCTGGTGCAGCTGTGAAAGACCGAATCTCTCGGAATTTTCGATCATCATGACAGTTGCGTTAGGAACGTTTATTCCGACCTCTATGACTGTGGTAGATATCAGGATATCTATATTTCCCGCAGCGAATTCCGAAAGAATATTATCCTTATCCGAAGGCTTCATCTTGCCGTGAAGATAAGAGATCCTGAATCTGTCTCCCAGTATCCCTTTCAGCTTTTCACAGTAATCGACAACATTCTCAAGCTCTTCATCATCGGAATCCGGATCGGAAGCTTCCACCATTGGGCAGATGATATATATCTGATGCCCCTTCGAAACCTCATCGGTTATGAATTTATATGCGGTAGGTCTGTAATGTTCACCTACGACACAGCTCTTTATCGGGCTTCTTCCCTCGGGCATATCCTTGATGGCAGAAATGCTAAGGTCACCGTAAAGCACTATGGCAAGGGTTCTCGGGATAGGAGTCGCACTCATGACAAGAATGTGCGGTCCGGCGCCTTTTCCGGCAAGAGCTTCCCTTTGTCTTACTCCGAATCTGTGCTGCTCATCGGTAACGACAAGTCCGAGATTCTTATATTCAACCTTATCCTGTATCAGGGCATGGGTGCCTATGACGAGATTGGCTTCACCCGATTCTATTTCTTCGTATGCTTTCCTTCTTGCGGCAGCTCCTATGGATCCCGTCAGAAATACCGGTTTAAAAGGAAGACCGTATTTGGCAGTCATTTCGGAAACGGTCTTAAAATGCTGCGAAGCAAGCACTTCGGTCGGTGCCATGAGCGCACCCTGATAACCGTTTGCAACTGCATTAAGCAAAGCAATGAGCGAAACTATTGTCTTTCCGCTTCCGACATCACCCTGGATAAGTCTGTTCATAACGGAAGGACCGGTGATATCGGCGATTATATCCTTACAGGCTTTCTTCTGACCGTTTGTAAGTTTATAAGGAAGCCTTTCAATAAATCTTGTAACCTCGGCCGACTCGATCATCGGACAGGTATTGGGCGAATCCGTAAGAAGGTCCTTGTTCTTCCGAAGATACAGGATAAAGAAAAACAGTTCGTCGAATGCCAGTCTTCTCCTGCCTGTCTGAATATCCTCAGGTGATGCAGGTTCGTGAATAAGTCTGTAGGCTTTTCTGCTCTCGACAAGATTCAGCTTTTTTCTGATATCCTCCGAAAGATAATCCCCGGAAAATTCCGCTTTAGCCAGAGCACTCTTTACCGCTTTTGCTACGGATGTATTCTTCAGTCCCTTTGTCAATGGATATATGCACTGATATGCACCCTGAAGCTCGCTGTATTCATCGGAAGCATATTTCCTGGGCTGTACAAGAGTAAAGTCACTTCCGGACTTTTTTACCCTGCCCCTGAATACGTAGTAACCGCCCTTTTTGACGGCCTTAGCCATAAACGGCATATTGAAGTATTTAATGACCATTTTCCCGGTATCATCACTTACTTCGATCGGAAGTATGGTCATATGATTTTTGACATGTCTGATATTTCCGATAAGATCAACCCTTACGCGTACGGCAGCGATCTCATCATACTTTAATTCGGAAATCTTCTTAAGACCTCCGAAGACTACATATGATCTGGGAAAAGTCTTCAGAAGATCTTCAATTGTTCTGATATCAAGATTATGAAAAAGACCGGCAGTTTTGGGACCTACGCCCTTGAGATCTTCTACCGGAAAGTTTCCGTTGATCAGCATTTTAAATATTTCCCTACAAATCAAAAGAAGGTTCATAATGAACCTTCTTTCAGATAATATAATGTGGAATATAGATAAACAAACTACTTATTGAACATGTTCATGTGATGGGACGGGGTTTATTCTACGGAAACGATGTAATAGTAAACCGGCTGTCCGCCATTCTGAATGTCTACATCCAGAGAAGAGAACTTTTCAGCGATCTTATCCTTAAGTGCATTGGCATCTTCTTCGGTAACATCGGCTCCGTAGTAAAGGCTTATAAGCTCGGAAGAATCATCCACCATCTCACCTATCATTTCGACGACAACCTGATCCATATCGGTTCCGACGGAAAGGATCTTCTTATCACCGATACCCATATAGTCGCCTTTTCTGATCTCATGATCATCGATGGAGGTATCCCTTACGGCATATGTGATCTCACCGGTCTTAACAAGTCCGATGGCTTCCATCATCGCCTGCTCATTCTCATCTGCGGATGCACCTGCACTGAAGTTGATCGCAGCGGTGATTCCCTGTGGAATGGTCTTGGTAGGAATGACGAGTACGGTCTTATCGGTCGTAAGATCCCTTGCCTGATTTGCAGCCATGATGATGTTCTTGTTATTGGGAAGAACAAACACGGTCTTAGCATTAACCTTTTCAACCGCATCAAGGATATCAGCGGTTGAAGGGTTCATGGTCTGTCCACCCTCGATAACATAGTCTACACCGAGGCTTCTGAAGATCTCGGCAAGTCCGCTTCCCGCGCTTACAGCAACAAATCCGAATTCGGAAGGCTCGCCCTTGGGCTCGGGTGCCGCCTTAGGAGCGGGAGAAGCATTTTCGGTTTCAGCGGATGCAGCCTGAGCAGGCTCAAGTCTGCAAGTGATCTTAACATCCTGCATGATACCGAACTTAAGTGCTTTCTGAAGTACAAGTCCGGGATCGTCGGTATTGATGTCGATGAAAACTTCTTTTCCGTCCGACTTAAAGGTCTTGAGTTCACCAATCGATGAAAGGTAACCCTTTACATCACTTTCGATCTTGCCGTTAACGGAAGACTTAAGAACAACCTTCATTTCGGCATGATAGATATTCTTCTGGACTTCTTCCTTCCTGCAGGGTCTTGAATCATCAACCTTTGCAATGGGATCGTCGGAAATGGTAAGGTCGATTTCCTTTCCGGAGAAAAGATCTATCGCACCCTGTATGACCTTCATGAGTCCCGCACCGCCGGAATCCACAACCCCTGCCTGCTTAAGAACGGGAAGAAGCTCGGGGGTCTGTGCAAGTACTGCGTTTCCGTGCTCAAATACAGCGGGAAGGATAGTTTCAAAATCATCGGCACCGTCTTCGATAAGTTCGGCTGCCTTTTCACCCATTCCTCTTGCCACGGTAAGAATGGTTCCTTCAGTGGGCTTCATGACTGCCTTATAGGCGGTCTCTACAGCCTTTGTGCAGGCTGCGCCGAAAAGAGGTACTGTGATGACCTGCTCGTCTCTTACGGCCTTTGTAAAACCTCTTAAAAGCTGGGAAAGAATAACTCCCGAATTACCTCTTGCTCCTCTGAGCGAACCTCCGCTCATTGCCTTGCATAATGACTTCATATCGGTGTCTTCGCCAAGGTCCCTTACTTCCTTGGCTGCAGACATGATGGTCATTGTCATATTGGTACCTGTATCTCCGTCGGGTACAGGGAAAACATTCAGCTCGTTGATCTCTTCTTTGTTCCTGTCGAGATAAATCGCTCCGGCAAGGAACATCCTGGAAAAGAGTTTAACGTCAATCTCTTTAACTGCCACAGATAAATCCTCCTTAATCGATCACCCTGACGCCTTCGACGAAGACATTGATCTTTTCGACGTCAAGTCCGGTAAACTCTTCTACTTTATATTTCACGCTTTCGATAAGATTCTCGGAAACGGTCATGATGCTGACACCGTAAGCTACGATCACATGGAAATCAAGGATCAGCTTATGATCGGATGAAAGCCTGACATTGATACCTCTCGAAAGATTTTCGGTACGCAGTATCTTGGCAATGCCGTCTTTAACGCTTATTCCGGCCATTCCGACGATACCTATGCATTCGATAGCGACGCTACCGGCATACTGAGCTATAACATCATTATCTACAACAATGTTTCCCATATGGGTATTCATGGAAGAACTCTTCATATAAATCCTCCTTTACTGCAAAACTGTGCTTGATTATATCATATATTTAGGAAAGGGGTCAAAATTTCAAAAATTCCTTGCAATATTGATTTTCCTTTGATAATATACATATGTTGCGTTTTCGGAAAGTATATTGATTATGTTAATAACGCCGGGAGGTGAGATAATGGCTAAGTGTGATGTTTGCGGCAAGGGAGTACATTTCGGAAATAATGTGAGTCACTCTCACAGAAGATCCAATGCAATCTGGAAGTCCAATGTCCTCAGCGTAAAGTGCAAGGTTGACGGACAGTCCAAGAGAATGCATGTATGTTCCAGATGCCTTCGCAGCGGCGCTGTAGAGCGTGCATAATATTTGAATGATTAAGGACAGGGTTTTATACCCTGTCCTTTTTTTTATGCTTTCCTTCTGCGATATTCCTTATTGATGGCCCTGACCAGTCTCTCATCACCGCACTGATTGTCCGGATGAAAGATCTTCACAAGGTCCTTGTATCTCTTTCTCAGCATCTGAGGGCTTGTTACATTTGAAAAAAGGACGCAGGCTATGGAGTCGAAATCCGATTCCGTAAGATGAGAAAGATCCGGAGCCTGGATATCCGACATGGACAGTCTTCTTGATGAATCAAATTCTTCCTTTTCTCTTTCGAACTTACGTCTGTCTTCCTCAAGTGTCCTGAAACCGTCCTTGAGTATCTCCATCTTCTTGTCGAAAAACAGATTCTCCTGACGAAGTCTCTGGCGTTCCTGAGAGGTGCGCCTGTTCAGCTCATTAAGCTCATCCCTTAAACTGACTCTGTCCTTCATAAAGGATTCCTGGAGGTTTTTGAGTTCCTTCCTCTCCGACTCCAGTCTCTGCTTTTCTGCGGAAAGACGCAGGTTCTCCTGGAAAAGAAAGATCTTGATCTCTTTCAGTTTGTCTCTGTCTTCACATTGGACAATTGTCTCTAAGTCGATCATGATTCCCCTGTATTATAGATCGTCTTCAGGAAAAGCCTTTTCCTTTAAAGCATCATCGTCGGGTCCGCCGTTCTTGTCCTTGGATAATCTGTGTACCACTTCGGGAACCATATCCATGATCTTGGTGATGGTATCCTGATTCTTAACGGAAAGAAGTCTGGTCGAACCGTCCTTGATGACTATCACGGCATTGGGACTTACCTTGCCGCCCATTCCGCCGCCGGAAGAATTCTTATTGTAATTCCTGCTCTCGTGTCCGCTTCCTGCGGCAAGTCCAAACGAAACATCCACAAGAGGAATAAGTGTGGTGTCTCCGACCACGATTGGATTTCCCACAACGGTCTTGGATGAAAGGATGGTATCCATGCCCTGGAGCAGGGAATCTACTACTTCTTTTCTGTCATTATCGGCCATAACGGTCCCTTTCTTATATCAGGCAGCTTCTTCGGAACTGCTTTCTTCTTTATCATTACCGGCTTCACGCTCTGCTTTATTCCTGTGGTGCTTGACCGACCTGTAGATCTTCCTGCAATTTTTATTGAGTACGATGCAGATAAGATTATGCAGTATGCAGATCAGGTTAAAATGACCTTTGGCTTCGATACTGCCTTCAAATACTGCTTTGTCAAAATCGGGTATCACACGGGATCTTTTACTGAACCTGTTTCTGAAAAGGCAGTACAGCCCATATACTTTGCCGGTCAGATCGGGTGATGAGAAACCGTAGATAAGATCGCATTCGATCTTCCTCGGAAGGATAAGCTTAAATATCTTCTTAAGCCTCTTTTTGACCACCCTCAGAGCATAAACCGCTTCGTTCGAATTAAGGACATTTCTGTAATACCTTATCTCTGAACGAACCTTTACTATTTTATCATAAAATGACCTGTATTTGCATTTTATCTTCTCTGCAAGTCCCGAAATCCTGTCAAAAAAGCCGTCCGGCCCCTCGCTGTCTTCATCTTCCGCAGAATCCTGAGCGTTTCCAACGGGGGGTTCAGAACCATCTTCGGGCTGATCTGCTGCATCTTCTCCGTCTTCGGGCTGATCCGCGGTATCTTCACCGTCTTCGGACAGCTCTTCAGATTCCTCTTCATCATCCCCGAAAAGGTCACTATGAAGCTCATCATCCGAAACTTCAGACTGAGCCGGAGCGGTTATCTCAAAATCCTCCTCATCGGGAAGCTCATCTTCGAGAAACGAATCAAATTCTTCATCCGAGATACCTTCATCTTCGGATCCATCCGGAAATTCCATTGAAAACAGCTTGAACCAGAGTACTTTGACCGAGACACTGACCTTCTTCTGCTCGTAAACGGCTAGAGCCCTTACGATACGGAAGAAATATGTCAGCCTGAAGACTGCATTCAGCTCGCTTTCCGCTTCCTTTGATGCCTTGATCCAGTACTTTACAGGCATTACCAGAACCAGTACGGCGAGTACAAGAATAAGCCCCAGCAGACACAGGAGCACGATTCCGATAACAGATAAGATTTTGAGGATCACAACGAGCATATATATTCTTTAAGATCAGTCTTTCCCGTCTTGTCGATACAATCCCTGATCATGCTTTCAACAAGTGATACAGCACCGTCCTTACTGTCCGCAAGACCGATACATACGACGGATTTTCCTTCCCATACCTTGGACTTAAGCTGAAACGAGGTGACAATATCGATACAGTCATCCTTATTATCGGACTTAAGAAGCAGACAGCCGCTGCCCTTGCCCGCTTCAATTTTCTTTTTCAGCTTATCTGCCTTCTTTTCGGTAAGGCCGTCCGACAGATAAAGGTTTTGGCAATATACGATATTAATATTTTTTCGGAATATTTTATCCAATACCGCATCGATGAATTTCATAGCATTATATTACCACAGTTGAATTGACAGCAGATTCATAAATTATTAAAATTCCTATTGAGTAAATTTCTTATTGAGGGATCCCATGAAAACTATATCCAGAATGGAATTACGTGAAGGCATGGAACTTGGCGAACCCGTAGAATCGGGTGGCAAGATTGTTTATAATGCCGGAACCAAGATCACACAGGCTGTGATCGACAGACTCGAACATTATGACATCATGGCAGTCACCATTATGGAGGATGTCGATTATGCGACAACGCATAATGAACGTATCCAGTTCGACGAAGATTTCAAAAACTTCAGGACCAGGTACAATGACTGTCTTACCAGATACAAGGGTATAATGCTCTCCTATCTTGGTACAAAATTCTCAATCCCCAATCAGAATCTCATTGACATATTCGATGAATGCTATTCGACCGTTAAATCCGAAAAGCAGCTTCTTGATTTCATATATAATATGATGCCCAATGAAGATGAGCTGACCTATACCCAGTCCTTCAATGCCGCGCTTCTCTGCGGAGCATTTGCAAACTGGCTCACTCTTCCCGATGATAAAAAAAGAACCCTCATTCTCTGCGGATTCTATTATGATATCGGAAAATGGAAGATTCCAAATGAAATTCTCTGGAAGCCGGGCAAGCTCAGCGAACAGGAATATGAAATGGTCAAGCAGCATACCCTTCTCGGCTTTGCACTTGTTAAAAATGACACGGCTCTGCTCGATGATGTTAAGAAATGTATCCTGATGCATCACGAGAAAATGGACGGAACAGGCTATCCCGTTGGTCTTTCGGGAGATAAGATAAACGAATATGCCAGATACCTTGCGATAGTCGATACTTATATCGCAATGGCTTCGCCCAGAACCTTCAGGCCTGCCTTCACTCCTCTTCAGATCATCGGAGCTCTTGAAAGAGACATTGTAAAATACGACGCTTCCATACTGATGCCGCTTTTCGAAAGAATATCCGAGGCACAGATCGGAACAACAGTTGAGCTTAATGACGGTACCGAATGGGAAGTAATGCTTATCAATAAGAACAGCTATTCCAGACCGATGCTCAGAAATGCGGGAAATATGATCCTTAATCTTGCGGAAAGAAAGGATCTGGAGATCGTCAAGATAATCTGATCAGCTCACACCGAAATATGCATTGAATATACGTTTAGCCAGGGGGACAGCGTACTCTACGCCTGTCCCCGCTTTTTCTATTATGATGGTCACACAGATCTCCGGATCATCAGCGGGAGCAAATGCGGTAAACCATGCGTGTGATTCATTGATATCTTCAGCAAATTCGGCGGTTCCGGTCTTACCTGCAACGGTATAAGCATCATTAAGAAGAACCTTTGCCGTTCCGTCCGTCACAACGGCCTGCATCATTTCGTTGAGAAATGCGGCTTCATCCTCCGTCATTACCCTTCCGACACTTTCAGGTTCATAACTTCTTATGACCTTGCCGTTTTCATCGGTTATGGAATCAATCATATAAGGCCGCATCATCACGCCGCCGTTTGCTACAGCCTGAGTGATCATGTTGAGATGCAGGGGAGACATTATGGTCTTACCCTGACCTATGGAAGTCTGCATGATGTCATAATCGGTGGATCCGGTTCCGATATATGCCCTGCTGTTATTAGAAAGAAGGTCCGTGGGAAGAGCTGAATTAAAATACAGGTCCTCCATTGTCTGCGACCAGTCATCCCTGTCGAGCGAAAGGCCGATATTGACAAAGGAAGAATTACACGATCTTGCAAATGAGCCTTTAAGGTCAAGTTCTCCGTGAACACTACCGTAAATACAGCTGACCCTGTAATTATCATGCTCTATATGTCCGTTACAGATATAGTTATAATCCTGCCAGTCATCGGGATGCTCACGATAATACTCAAGCGCGGTGATGATCTTGAATGTCGATCCCGGAGGATACAGACCCTGTGTCGCACGGTTTAAAAGCTGGGAACCGCCCGGAGTCGTGGTGATGGCCTCCCAGTCTTCACTTATGGTTCCGGGATTAAAATCCGGATGTGAAAGCATGACCAGGATTCTTCCGGTCTTAACTTCCGTAACTATGACCGCTCCGTTATAAAGGCCCAGATAATCATCCGCTACCTTCTGAAGATCTACAGAGAGCGTACTGTTAACGTTATATCCCGGGTTCTTCACGTTCTCGAGATCGTTATTGACTCTTTCACTCAGGCTCGCACCCGTATGCATCAGATAATAATTCGCATCATTTTCAATGCCCATTCGTCCGTTTACCGAATACCCTACGGCATGAGCGAACATAGAACCGTACGGATAATATCTGAACTCATTTCCGTTCTCGTCGGTCCTTGTCTCCGCGAGGATCTCACCGTCAGCCGAATAGATCGTTCCGCGCGTGACATTCCTTATCTGGATCTCTTCCCTGTTATTGTAACTGTTGTTGTAAAGCTCGATGGTTGAAGTCGATACGAATACCGACAGATAAAGGATCATGAAGAAAAAGAGACCGCAGAAAATAAACATGGTCACATTGATCAGAACCATGGACTTGTATCTGGGTGAACTTTCCTTATACTTTCTTATCGGATGAAAGTTCTGAAATTTTTCTTTCAGCTCTTGCTTCATAATTTCTTGATTTGATAACTATTCCCTGTACTATGAAGAACATTATATATGTCGTCATCACCGAGCTTCCGCCCGAACTGATGAACGGAAGCGTCACACCGGTAAGCGGAATGAACTTGGTTCCGCCTCCCACGGTAAGAAATACCTGGAAGATATACATTACTCCTATACCGTATACGACCGTCTGATAAAACTTATCTCCTATCGATGCGGAAAGGATCATCATCCTGCAAAAACAGCACAGGCAGATGACAAGAAGACATATCGCAAAAAGAAGACCGAATTCTTCGCAGACTGCAGAAAAAACAAGGTCCTGATCTATAAAGGGGATATCGGATGGTCTTCCCTGCATCAGTCCGTTACCGAACCAGCCCCCCGAGCTTATTGCAAAAAGGGACTGTGTGATCTGATAAGCCTGATCGTCTATATATGTCCACGGATCAAGAAATGCCACGACTCTTACCTTAACATGATCAAAGAGCTTATAAGCGACGATACTTGCCGCGGCCCCTCCGAAGAGACCGCTCAAAAGATACAGATAATTGTGGGTGGACATTACAACTATCATCACATAGGTGACGAAAAAGATAAGCGCGCTTCCCAGATCCTTGGAAAGAACGAGTATCATTACATAGATACCGGAAATGACAGCCGAAATAAGGATCCATTTAAATGAATTGTATTTATACAAAAGCGCGGCAAGGAAAAACAGGAATATTATCTTGACGAATTCGGAAGGCTGGAAGGTAAAGCCTTTGATAGTATAAGTGATAAAAGCTCCATGGGTTCTTCTTCCCGTAAGCAGTACGAGCGAAAGAATGATTATTCCGGCTGCGGCATATAACCAGAGAAGCTTTCTGAAAAACCTGAGCCTGTCGATGAGAAATGGGATCGCAAGACATATCGCAAAGGAAACCAGAGTGATGATGTATTGCCTGAATGCCTTTGTAAAGGAAAGCCTTGATACGATACAAAGACCCATTCCGGAAAGCAAACACATATTGTTCAGAAGGATCCTGTCCGATTTGTCATAGATGATCGAAACGATCGTGATCATAAAGAACAGAAAGAGCGTAATAAATGCAAACAGATACAGATACTCTTCCCTTCCGGATACAAATGTCATATCGAGAAAACAAAGGAAAAGAAGGAGCAGCATAAGTCCGCTCTGTATTGAAGTAAATACGGATACCAGTTTTTTCTTATGCGAGAAATTACATACAACGGCAAGCGTCGTATACAAAAGCATAAGCATGGTTATCACATACTTCGATAATTCTATTACATAAAACTTTAAAGTGATCTGCACTGTAAAATCCTTACATAACAGGTCTTTCGGCCCATCCGGATGTATGCTCGCCTTCCGGGATCCTGCCGGAAACAAAAGTTTCCAAAAGCTTACCGCATTCATCCTTATCTTCGGTCGTAAACTCGATCCTTTTGCAGACATCACCTGCATCCTTAAGGATCAGCGGAACCGAATTATAATAAACATTCAAGCAATGATAGCAATCGGCATAAACAGGGAACGAAATCCCCTTTCTGTCTATTATAGTCTCAAATCCGTCGTTTTTGGTACAGGATTTGAGAGTTTTTCTAATACAGTTTGCGCTTATCATAAGAGGCGCCCTGCCGTATATTACCCTTTCAATGTAAAAAAACGAACTTTTCCTGAGGTCCCTGCATTCCGCATTCGATAATTCAAGCGGAAGCGTAGCTCCTGCGCAAAAATTCCGAAGTGTCTTTTCCGAATAACGGTTCCAGGCATATACTCCGAAATCGGTGATGACCGTAACATCCTTGTTTCCGCCAAAAAAGGACAGATCCTCTAGATTTCTTACAAGAAGCCCGCAGATCAGGCCGGATCCGATATACTTTTGAATAAAGGAAAGATCGTCGCCCTTTCTTCGTATGAATGAACATGCGGCAAATACCGGGATACCTGTCTTATCTTTGATCTCTTCGATCATCCGGACTATTCTTTCATCAGCAAAGAAGCTCTCCTCATAATAGATTCTTGATACGGATCTGTTATCAAGAATATCTGTTTTATTCAAAACGGCATGAAGCTGATCTTCGGTTCTGATAAGGAACGAATAGCCATGGTCCTGCGCATATTTGGAAATTTCAGGAAAAGCCATACCTCCGCAATCGGATATGAATTTATTTTGTACAGGCGAAAACTTAAGCTTTTCTTTCAGTTCAGCAAGAACTTTTCTGCGAAGTTCATTGATCCCCTTAAGTGAATAGAAAATGCCATCGTCTGATACGATTTCGATCAGATCATCATTTGTAATAAACGGCGTATTTCCGAGTTTCTTTAATGACTTTCTTATATCATCGGCAGCTACCGAAGCCTTCAGAGCTTTTTCAACAATATCACCGGATACAAAAGCCGATGCTTTCCTGCCGTCGCCCGTTTGTGCAAATGCCGATAAAGAAGCATTATTTCCGATGCGAAAACCGGCTTTGAAGTTAACCTCTATCTTAGAAGCGTATTTAGTCTCAATATCTGCCGAAATCTCCCCGGCACAGGCATCGGATCTGTCAGATCCGTTATAACCGTGACTGGTGACAGTCACCATATCCTTCGAATTATGTCTGTCATAATAACCGTGGGAAAGGCTGCCCCTGACATAAAGCCCCGATAAGGTCTTAAGGTCTTCCTTTTCCACATGATACTCATTGCCCGAAAGATAAAGATCGAGATATTTCCTGTAAACGGAAATAACACCGCTTACATACGCGGCAGGCTTCATCCTGCCTTCAACCTTTAGCGAACATACACCGGCATCAAGAATAAGAGGAAGTATCTCAAGTGTACACATATCCTTTAGGCTTAGAGGATAGGTTTCCGTTTCTTTGGGTGAGCCTGCGATCCTGTAACTGAGTCTGCATGGCTGCGCACATCTTCCGCGGTTACCGCTCCGTCCCCCCAGTACGGACGATAAAAGGCATTGCCCGGAATAGCTGTAACACATTGCACCGTGGATAAAACATTCTATCTCAAGCCCCGTCTTATCGTATATGTCCCCGATCTCTTCAAATGATAACTCTCTTGCAGGAACGATCCTTGTAAATCCGAGGTCGGAAAGGAGCCCTGCGCCTTCCGGTCCCGTAACTGACATCTGGGTACTTGCATGAAGAGGTATCAAAGGGTAATTCTCTCTGAAAAAGGAAGCCACACCAAGGTCCTGGATTATAAGACCGTCAGACATGGAAGGAATACCGGAAGAAGCAAATTCTTCCAGCTCGGGAAATTCTTTTTCTTTTACGAGAGTGTTGACGGTAAGATATACCTTCTTGCCGTAAAGATGTGCAAAGTCAATACACTCGGCAATATCATCAAGTCCGAAATTACCGGCATAAGCACGTGCGCCAAACTTTTCATAAGCCATGTAAACGGCGTCGGCACCCACCCTGATCCCGGCATAAAAAGACTCCTTGCTGCCTGCAGGCGCAAGGAGCTCAATTTCTTTATTCATTTTCCGATTATTCTGATCTGTCATTTCTTATACGGAAATGGGATAGGCTTATCCTTATCACCGGGGATGGATCTGAGGCCCACACCGGGCATGGACTTGGAACTGCTGTCAGAACCTGACGGAGCAGGCTTATCTTCTGTCTTGGAAGCTTCGGTTTTTACGGGCTCAGTTTTTGCGGGCTCGGGCTTGCTTTCGGTCTTGGGAGCTTCGGATTTTACCTCGGGTTTTGCTTCGGGCTTAGGAGCTTCTTTAACAGGCTCGGGCTTGCTTACAGTCTTAGGTGCTTCAACTTTGGGCTCGGGCTTTGCTTCAGCCTTGGGCTCGGGCTTCACCTCAGATTTGGGCTCGGACTTGGGCTCAGGCTTGGATTCGGCTTTCTCTTCAGCCTTGGATTCAGCTTTTGAAGGGCGGTCATCATCCTTATCGGAATTTCTTGATGACTTATCCTTGGTGCGGAGCTTAGCGTCAAGCTGTATGAGCTTCTTGGAGCTTTCCGCCATCTTATCCTGAAGAGACCTTACCTGGTCATCGGCCTTATCAAGTCTGCTCTGAATCGTTATGATATCGTGCTTGAGATTGTAGATCTCGGTGTCCTTATCCTTGATAAGCTGTTCATTTTCATTAAGCTTTTCGCTTATCTTCATATAGTCATCGGCAATATTCAAAGCAACAAGGAGCATCTGAGTCTCTTTGTTCTGAGATCTGAAGGATACTGCATTTCTGCACTCGTCCATCTTCTTATTGATGTAATTGGCAACCTTCTGGGTATATTCGGCAGTCTCATAACCTGTGAGGGTAAGAACCTTTCCTGCGATTATAACCTGTGTTTCGTTGATGTCAGCCATAAAATCCTCCGCTCAGACAGTTAACGCATTAACCATGCTCTATCGACAAGTATATACTATACGGGCATATCATTTCAAATATCAGGTGAGCCACATATCAAGGTGATCCCTTGCAAGATCCGTGACCACTCTACCCTTCGGAGTGCGCATTATAAATCCGTTTTTGAGAAGATAGGGTTCATAAACATCCTCGATCGTTCCGGCATCCTCTCCCGTAGCTGCGGCAAGAGTATCAAGGCCGACCGGACCGCCGTCAAATTTCTTAATGATAGTCTCCAGTATCTTCCTGTCGGTATTGTCGAGCCCGACCTTATCTATGGACATAAGATCCATGGCTTCGATGGCAATATCCCGGGTAATGATACCGTCATATCTGACCAGAGCGTAATCCCTGACACGCTTCAGCATCCTGTTGGCAATTCGCGGGGTCCCGCGGCTTCTTTTGGCAAGTTCGAGAGCAGCATCATGCTTTATCTCTACCGAAAGCTTACCCGATGAGAACATGAGAACCTCAGCAAGCTCTTCCGGTGTATAGAACTCCATATGAAACTGCTCACCGAATCTGTCCCTGAGGGGAGCAGTGAGCATATCGGCCCTTGTGGTGGCACCGATCAGTGTGAAACGGGGCAAAGGAAGTCTTACGCTCCTTGCAGATGATGAAGAGTCCTTGCCGATCATTACATCTATAGCAAAATCCTCCATTGCGGGATACAGAACCTCTTCAACCTGACGGTTAAGTCTGTGTATCTCATCAATGAACAGCATATCCCTTTCCTGAAGGGAATTGAGGATTGCAGCCATCTCCGAAGGCTTCTCGATAGCGGGACCTGAAGTGATCCTGATATGGGTTCCCATCTCATTGGAGATAATACCCGCAAGAGTCGTCTTGCCGAGTCCGGGAGGTCCGTAAAGAAGGATATGGTCAAGGGCCTCTCCTCTTGCCTTGGCAGCTTCTATCTGAATGATAAGCCTTTCCTTTATGGCTTCCTGTCCGATATATTCCTTCAGCCTTGTGGGGCGCAGGGAATGCTCAACCGGCTTGTCTTCATTTGTGATATTCGTTTCGATACTTCTGGGCATACAGATTATTTTCCGTAAAGAATCTTAAGTGCAAGGGACAACAGAGAACCGGAATCAAGTGATTCGTGTCCGTCCACCGCCATGATTGCTTTCGTGCTTTCGGTCTCCGAATATCCGAGCGAAACAAGGGCTGCAAGCGCATCGGCTTCTTCTCTTCCGAGATCGGCTTTGATGACAGGTTTGGGGCCTGATGCAAATTTTGAAGCAAGGCTTTCATCGGAAAGATCGACTTTACCTTTAAGTTCAATAATGATCTTTCCGGCGGTCTTGGCAGATATTCCTTTTGCCTTGGAAAGAGCCTTTATGTCATCGCTGATAACGGCATACCTTATCGAATCGGCATCCATCACGGAAAGAAGTGACAGTGCGCTCTTGGGTCCGACACCCGATACGGAGATCAGCTTTTTGAACATATCAAGCTCGTCACGATCCGAAAAACCGTAAAGCTGGAATGTATCCTCGGCAACCTGTGTATATGTATAAAGTTTTACATGATCTCCCACGGATCCGATCTCCAGCGAACATCTGGAAGTGATGTTCACATTGATCCCGAGACCGCCGATATCCACAACGCACATATCGGCTTCCAGAAGATCAAGGATTCCTTCTACGAAAGCAAACACTTTTCTCTCCGATCACTTTCCTTCGTTGATGAAGTTAACCAGTCCGCCTGCGGCGATAAGCTTCTGCATGAATTCGGGGAATGCCTGTCCCTGATAGGATGTTCCCTTGGTGATATCGGTGATGATACCGGTATTGAAATCGATCTCGACCTCATCTCCCGCATCTATATTCTTAGAAGCCTCGGGACACTCGATTATGGGAAGTCCTATATTGATCGCATTGCGGTAAAAGATCCTTGCGAAGGTCTCAGCGATAACACAGGAAACACCGGATGCCTTGATGGAAATGGGTGCATGCTCTCTTGATGAACCGCATCCGAAATTCTTCGCGGCAACTATGATATCTCCCTTGCTTACCTTCTTGGTGAAGTCCTTATCGATATCCTCCATGCAGTGAGTTGCAAGCTCTGCGGGATCGGAGGAATTAAGGTATCTTGCGGGAATTATTACATCGGTGTCAACATTGTCACCGTATTTAAATACTCTGCCTTTAGCGTTATCCATTATTTCTCTCCTTTTATTACAGATCTGCAGGGCAAGCAATGAAGCCCTTTATGGCACTTGCGGCAGCAACTGCGGGTGACGCAAGATAAATCTCGGATTCAACGTGGCCCATACGTCCAACGAAGTTTCTGTTGGTGGTAGATACGCATCTCTCACCCTGTGCAAGAACTCCCATGTATCCGCCGAGGCAGGGACCGCAGGTAGGGGTCGAAACAACGCATCCGGACTCTATGAAGATCTTAAGAAGTCCCTCTTCAAGGCACTGCATGTAAACAGCCTGGGTAGCGGGGATAACGATGACCCTGATGCCCTTTGCAACATGCTTTCCCTTAAGAATATCCGCAGCGATCCTCATATCGGAGATACGGCCGTTTGTACATGAACCGATGACAACCTGGTCAATCCTGACATCACCGTCCTTATGGATCTCATCGATCGTATGGGTATTCTCTGGAAGATGAGGGAACGAGATCGTAGCCTTAAGCTCCGAAAGGTTGATATCTATGACCTGATCGTACTCTGCATCGGCATCAGCTTCGAATGCGGTGTACTTTCTTGTGGCATGCTCGTTAAGATACTCTACGGTCTTGTCATCAACGGGGAAGATACCGTTCTTTCCGCCCGCTTCGATTGCCATGTTGGCAATTGTGAATCTGTCATCCATTGAAAGGGATGCGACACCGGGGCCCGCGAATTCCATCGACTTGTAAAGAGCACCGTCAACACCGATCATTCCGATGATATGAAGGATAAGGTCTTTTCCGCTGATATCCTTCGGGAGGGTTCCGGTAAGATTAAACCTGATCGCAGAAGGAACCTTGAACCAGGCTTGTCCGGTAGCCATACCGGCAGCCATATCGGTTGAACCTACACCTGTCGAAAATGCTCCGAGCGCACCGTAGGTACATGTATGTGAATCGGCACCGATGATAACGTCACCGGGAACGGTAAGTCCTTTCTCGGGAAGAAGTGCGTGCTCGATTCCCATTTCACCTACTTCAAAGTAATTGGTGATCTCGTTTCTTCTTGCAAATTCCCTTACGCATTTGCAGTGCTCTGCGGACTTGATGTCCTTGTTGGGCACAAAGTGATCCGGAACAAGTGCGATCTTGTCTTTATCAAACACTCCGTCAACCTTCATTTTTTCGATCTCATGAATGGCTACGGGGCTGGTGATATCATTACCGAGTACAAGGTCGAGCTTGGCCATGATAAGGTCGCCCGCCTTAACCGATTCCAGTCCGGCAGCACGTGCCAGGATCTTTTGCGTCATTGTCATTCCCATATATTTTTACCTCCGTACATATAGGATTAATTTTAGCTTTTTTCGTATAGTTTTACAATAAAATGATACGAATGATGGTCGAATTCAATGGATTTTTTCTCGGTATATCCCTCTCCCAGCGAATTGATCTGTATCATATCGTTTCCGATAAGCCAGACTCTTGAATATTCGTCCATCTGAGCGGCATTTGTATATACCCCTTTGTATTCAAAAGGCATGCCTTCCGGATTATGCCCGTATATCCAGTATTCTTCGTCCGTATCGTATATCTGAAGAAGCGATGACCAGGTATCGGAGAACATGACTGCATCGCCATTTTCTACTTCTTCCATGCATGACAGATACTCATCTATCCCGCTTACGGATAAGCCTGCTTTCTGGCCCGCATACGTCTTGATTCCGAAAACAAGCGCCGTAACCAAAAGGAAAACCCTGAATATACCAAAGGCAATTTTCAGAGGTTTCTTATTGAAAGGATCAAAAGAAAACAAAACCGCGGCCGCAAGCCAGATCCCGGAAAATGCGGGAAAAGCATATCTTGCAAAAAACTGTCCGCTGTATATCAAAAGCAGGATACCCGTGATCAAAAAAGTCAGGAACATGATCACGGGGCCGACCAAAGGCAGAAGGTCATTTCTATTCTTTCTGATATAGATGATTAAAGCGGGAATCAGCAGCAAAAACAAAGCTATCCAGAACCTTACCATCCATCCGTTCGTATAGAAGGTCCCCGAAAAAAGTTCATCCTTCCAGAACCTGAAGTATTCCCTGTACCATGAAAAGTCCGAGAGCGGATGCATCACGGAGCCCGAAGAATTCTTATTTGAAAACTGTTTTAATGTGACAAACAGCCAGGGAAGGAATGAAGCTCCGGTCACAAAACCCGACAAGAGAAATATCCTGAAACTTTTACTGTCTTTTCTGATAAGGGATAAGCATAAATAAATGATGAATAAAAATACCGTCATCGTCATAAAAACATTATGCAGCCAGACCGTAATGACGGCGGAAATCATAAATGCAGCAACCCTTGAAGCTTTTATCTCTTCAGTCAGCAGATGAGCTTCATACAAAGTCACAGAGAAAAACAACAGTCCCGCTGCATACATACGACCGTTACATACCTGGGATATCATCATGGGTGAAACGGAAGCGATGAAAACGAAATAAAAAGCCGTTACGGCATTGTATTTCCTGTTCAAAAATACAGAACCCAGAATAAGAAAAGCAATTGTACAGACATAAGAAAACAGCTTCGGTGCATGTACATAAGAGATCCCCGGAAGGAAAGAAAACAGGCGGACAAGAAAATAATACACGGGGGAATGAACATCATTTGATGTGATCTTCACAATATCGGAAAATGAATGTGAGATCATCGAAACGGTATAACTCTCATCATAATCACAGACAGGACTGATACAGAGAATAAGATATGCAGCTGCACAGATAAGGAGCCAAAGAAAAGTAAGAATTATGTAAACCATACCGGAATGATCCATAATCTGCATAAATATATTTTTTTCACGTTCTTTTCCGGTCATTATAAACTTATGATCTTTCGATAGATTCAGGCATTAAGTGCCACCGCAAAAACACACATATTTTACCATAAAACCATTGATTTTAGTACATGATACGTCACCTGTTTCCGTAAAAAAAGAATATTTATTCATATAATCATTGAAATGGAAAACGGTATTTCGTATATTTTAATCATGTACTTAAATTTTTACGTAATAACCCGGATCTTCATTTAACCAAAAAGGAGAATAAATGGCAGAAACTTATTGTGGAAAAAGCTGTATCAACTGTTCCGTAAAAGAAGAAATGAACTGTCCCGGATGCATGAACGGACCCGGCATGCCTATAAAAGGTGACTGCCCCATTGCGATCTGCTGCAGGGATAAAGGCCACAACGAGTGTTCCACCTGCGGATTGAAAAGCGATTGCAGCAAGTTCAGATCACGCGGAATGCAGCCGGAATTCAGAAAAGACAAGATAAAGGCTGACGCCGAAGAACAAGAATACATCTATGAATATGCTCCGGTACTCGGAAAAAGGTATGACCTTATATTCTTATTAATGTTGATCGCAAATGCAGCTTTTATTTTTACAAGCAACAGCATTCAGGCAACTTTTCCGGGATTTTACCTTGGATGCTGCTATGTCACAGCTGCATTTACGCTGTTATACGCATTAGTTTTATTCCGTATATCCAAGATTCATGAAAGCTTCATGATTGCCGGCATCTGTGCGGTCATCAATACTATATATCACTTTACCGATGCGTTCGCTTTCAAAGGAAATACACCTGCATGGTTTGTATTGTTCAATATTGTTGTATATATAGCAATGATTATTGAAGGATACCATTTCTTCAGTGCATCTTCGGATACACTTGAAGGCGTCGATGATATTCTTTCGGCAAAATGGGCCGACCTGTGGAAATGGTATAAATGGTGTATGATCGGTATGATCTCAGCGGTATTTATCTTGTTCCTCATACCAGTCGTCGGAGCTCTGATACTTATAGCTTCTCTGATAGGTACCATCATTACGGATATCATAAAGTTCGTATATATCTATAACACCGGCAAGGCTTTCAGAAAATACGCTTCATCCATAAAAACTGAAGAATAAGTATTTAAACATAAAGAAAAGCTTCGGATCACTCCGAAGCTTTTCTGTTATCTTCCATATATCTCACAGAACGCAATTCCGTAAGAATAAAATATCAGTTGTTGATGAACTTGTCAGCTTCGTTGTTCCAGCTGTAAAGCTTTCTTACTTCCTCACCAACCTTCTCGGACTGATGCTCGGCAGCAAGCTTTCTCATAGCCTGGAAGTGTACCTGACGTCCTGCAGGGCTCATCTCCTGAAGGAACTCTGATGCGAAGGTTCCGTCCTGGATATCGGAAAGGATCTTCTTCATAGCCTTCTTGGTATCCTCGGTAACGATCTTGGGTCCGGTGATGTAATCGCCGTACTCAGCGGTATTGGAGATGGAATATCTCATTCCAGCAAAGCCTGACTGATAGATAAGGTCAACGATGAGCTTCATCTCGTGGATGCACTCAAAATATGCGTTTCTGGGATCGTATCCTGCCTCAACAAGAGTCTCAAAGCCTGCCTGCATAAGAGCGCAAACGCCGCCGCAAAGAACAGCCTGCTCACCGAAGAGGTCAGTCTCGGTCTCGGTTCTGAAGGTGGTCTCAAGAAGTCCTGCACGAGCTCCGCCGATTCCGAGTCCGTAAGCCTTAGCCATATCCCATGCCTTGCCGGTAGCATCCTGATATACAGCGATGAGGCAGGGAGTTCCCTTTCCTGCCTGGTACTCACTTCTTACGGTGTGTCCGGGAGCCTTGGGAGCGATCATGGTAACATCGACATCAGCAGGGGGCTTGATGCATCCGAAGTGAATGTTGAAGCCGTGTGCGAACATGAGCATATTTCCGGGAGCAAGATTGGGAGCGATGTCCTTCTTGTACATGTCAGCCTGAAGCTCGTCATTGATGAGGATCATGATAATATCTGCCTTCTTGGCAGCTTCAGCTGCGGTAAAGACTTCAAAACCCTGCTCTACTGCTCTGTTCCAGCTCTTGGAACCCTCGTAAAGACCGATAATGACCTTGCATCCGGATTCCTTAAGGTTAAGAGCGTGAGCATGACCCTGGCTGCCGTATCCGATAATGGCAATGGTCTTGCCCTCGAGAAGGGAAAGGTTACAATCTTCCTGGTAAAAAATCTTGTTAGCCATAAAATAATACCTCCATTGATTAATTGGCTTATCTTAAACTGCGTTAGGGCAGATAAGTGACATTCTCGGAACCTCTTGAAAGTCCTGCGATTCCCGTACGAGCTACCTCGAGGATCTCATGTCCGTCGAGAAGGTTGATAAATGCATCTACCTTGGAAGTGGTTCCCGTGATCTCAATGATAACGGAATCGGGTCCCACATCAATGA
>JAEEQL010000143.1 GCA_016285265.1 Lachnospiraceae bacterium | reverse complement strand
GAAAGCGTTATTCTCCAGGAAGGGGAGACCTGTGACTATAAGTGGGCTGATAAGGAAGAAATACTTGCCATGGGAGACGATGAGCTACTGGCACAGACCATGAGGAAGTACGTGATATAGCATTAAACCAGAATATATTTCAGGATAACCAAGAATTGGGAGATTTGTTGAAATATGTATTACCATGCTTCCCCTGTTGAAGGGATTAAACAATTAGAACCGAGGGTATCAGATCATCATATTCCGCTGGTTTATTTCTCGACGAAAAGAGAAAACACGCTCGTTTACCTTAGCAACGCTATACAGAAGTATTGCAAAGAAACAGGTTTCAATTACGATGGGATATGGAAAAAATGGGGACCATACGGTTTTACAAAAGATGGAATCCAGCAGCTGCAGGAGTATTATCCCAATGCGCTTGAAAAGACTTATAAAGGTGTCTCCGGATATATATACAGTGCAGAGAGTATTACAGATTCTGGTTTCGAGACCAAAATACCGAATGCTGCTTCCAGCAATGCACCGGTAACAGTAGTGGAGGCAGAATATGTTCCAGATGCATATGAAGCAATTCTTGAGGCAGAAGAAAAAGGGCTTATTGCAATCCTGAGATACGAAGAAATATCTGAGAAGATGAGGGACTGGATTAGGAAGACAATTCTGCAGGAATATCAAGAAAATGCAGACCATCCCGAATATCGACATTTTCTGAAGGGATTTTTCTCAAGTATTCTCGGAGAATAACTGGTTCTGGGGGACGGATGAAGTGATAGAGCGTTATCTCGGAAGTTAAAGCGGAAAAGCCACTGCATCTTTGTACAGCTTCTGAAGCGTTTTGATAAATGCCGTAAGGCTCTCGCGGCTATCCGTCTTGTGGGTGCAGAGGACGCAGTGGAAACACTCTGTACAGTCATAAGGAATCCATGCGAATTGCCCGCTGTGGTCGTTTAAGAATCCGGGAGCAAGGCAGATGCCTTTGCCGGATGCAATGTTTACATAAGTAGAGTCATGATCGGGGCTGTTAAAATATTCGATTTTCCCGGAGGAGATGAGCTTTTGCTGCACGTTTCTAAGGGCAGCCGGAGAACCGCCGCCTACCATGAGGGTGCGTCCGTAGATGTCTTCATCCGTGATGATGTTCTTTTTAGCCAGAGGATCGTTTTTATCGGCAATAAGGTAGATACCGGAATCAAAGAGCTTGTGGATGTTTATTCCCGGGATATGTTTAGTCTGTTCTATGAGTGCAAAGAGCACATCGGATTGTTCCTTCAAAAAACATTCCACACCGTTATCGTACTGAAACAGAGGAGTAACCTGGACACCGGGTTGCTCCTTTTCAAATATGCGGATAGCTTCGGGTAGAAAGTATATGGCTTGTCTGACCATCATGGAAACAGAGATGTTGTCAGTATATCTGGCACTGAAATTCTGCCCTTGCTCTATGGCGCGTTTCATATCCTCACGCATACCGGAAAGGTAGGTTACAAACTGCGCTCCGGCCGGAGTGAGTGCAGCTCCCTTGCCGTTTCTTTCAAATATCTTAAAACCTATCTCATCCTCAAGCAGTTTAACCTGATAGGAGAAAGTTGGCTGGCTGACGAATAAATTTTCGGCAGCACGGCTGAAGCTAAGAGTTCTTGCGAGTTCTATACAGTAATCTATCTGTTTTGTAGTCATTGCGTAATCTCCTTGAAATCAGATATTTAAATTTTAAATCAATTATAGAATATTTGAATTGGATTTTTCAAGTGTTTTATGCAATAATTTAATCACAAAAGCAAATGACACAGATTACGAAAACTATAACGGAGGATAATACGATGGCAAAAACATTGATAGCTTTTTTTTCAAGAGCAGATGAAAACTATTTTGGCGGAGCAATGAGATACGTAAAGGTTGGAAACACCGAGATAGTAGCAGGGTTCATGAATGAACTGATCGATGCGGATACCTTTAAGATCGAGATGAAGGATCCTTATTCACCGGTATATATGACCTGCATTGACGAAGCGAAGAAGGATAAGCAGAATAATGCCCGCCCTGAACTTGTGAATTACCCGGACGGTATCGAAGAATACGACACCATTGTTCTGGGATATCCGAACTACTGGGGAACCTTTCCCATGGCAGTCGCAACTTTTTTGGAAAGATATGATTTCACAGGCAAGACAATCCTTCCTCTTTGTACTAATGAGGGAAGCGGAATGGGATCCAGTGAGAGCGACGTAAAAAAGAGCGCCAAGGGAGCAACAGTAAAGCGCGGCCTTGCAATCACGGGTTCTAAGGCAGCTGATTCCAAGGACGCAGTAAAAAAATGGTTTGAAGCAAACGGATTAATATAAAAAAGAAATGGAGGATTGTGCAATGGAATACGTAACACTTAACAATGAACTGAAATGTCCTGTAGTAGGGATCGGAACATTTATGCTTTCACCTGCCGATGCAGAGAACAGTGTAAGAGAAGCCTTGAAGATGGGCTATTCACTGGTAGATACCGCAAATGCATATGTGAATGAGAGGGCATGCGGACGCGGAATAAGGGAAAGCGGACTTAAGAGGGAGGATGTATTCCTTTCCACCAAGCTCTGGCCCAGTGAATATGAAAACCCGAATGCTGTGGATGAGACCTTGGAGCGCCTTGGGGTTGACTACGTAGACCTTCTTTATATCCATCAGCCTGCAGGCAACTGGCTCGCAGGATACAGACAGCTTGAGAAGGCTTATAAGGAAGGCAAGGCAAAGAGCATCGGTATCTCAAATTTTGAAGGAAAGTATATTGAGGAGCTTGAAACGAAGTGGGAGATCGCACCCCAGTTTATCCAGGTGGAGGCGCATCCTTATTTTACCCAGAAGGAACTGCGAAAGACTCTTGATAAGTATGGGATCAAGCTTATGAGCTGGTATCCGTTAGGACACGGCGATAAGAGCCTGATAAATGAGCCGGTTTTTGCCGAACTTGGAAAGAAGTACGGAAAAACTCCTGCGCAGATCATTCTCCGCTGGCATACACAGATGGGATTTGTGGTGATCCCCGGAAGCAAGAATGTGGATCATATTAAGGATAATCTCAACATTCTCGATTTTAAGCTGACAGACGATGAGATGGCAAAGATCGCTAAACTTGATAAGAATGAGAGATATTATCACAGGACAGATGAGCAGCTGGTCCAGTTTGCAGGATGGAAACCTGATTTTGAAAAAGCGTAATGATATTAAGAAAAAAGTGAGTATCTTAAGTCTGTTTCTTACAGCGCTTATGAAAAGCGTATTGTTGCCTGTGATTGCTTTTAAAACAAGAGAAGAGGCTGCAAAATGGATTTCCGGAAGGTAATAATTGAAGACGGGTATGTGCTTGATGCTGTAAGAATAAGAGTGCACAGAATGTCGGGCTTAAAGTCCGGGGACTGATATACTGAAGATGCAGCAGGAGAAAGGAGAGAGCGTGATGCAGGGCTGGATTGAAGGCTTTCAGGAATCCATTGATTTTATTGAACGGAATCTGACGGATGAACTGGATATTGAGGTCATAGCCGCTAAGGCGGCATTGTCGCCATTCTATTATCAACGCATCTTTGGGGCACTGTGCGGGGTGACAGTCGGTGAATATATTCGTGCGCGCAGAATGACACTGGCTGCTCAGGAACTTAGCAGAAAAGATATGAAGGTGATCGATGCCGCCGTTAAGTATGGCTATGACTCGCCGGACAGTTTTACAAAAGCATTTCAAAAGTTTCATGGCATTACTCCGTCACAGGCTCGTGAATCGGGGGCTTCACTTCGTTCTTTTGCTCCGTTACATATCAAAATCACGATGGAGGGTGGAACTATGCTGGATTATCGTATTGTTGAAAAGGCTCCGTTTACTATTGTCGGAGTAAAAAGACCTTTTAATTCAGAAACCAGTTATCAGGAAATACCAAAGTTTTGGGATGAATGGCTGGCACAGGGCGAGGATCGCTCAATCAAAGGCACTTTTGGTGTATGCCTTGATATGAGGGGAAAGAACTTCGATTATTGGATTGCTGATTTGTATTTTCCATGGGAAGATATTCCGGAGGGGTGTGAAACCAGAGTAATCCCGGGAAGTTACTGGGCACAGTTTCCCTGTAAGATGAGTAATCTGCAGGATGTGAATACCAAAATCTGGTCAGAGTGGCTTCCTGCATTACAGGGATATAAGTTGATGGGAGAATATGACATAGAGGTTTATCTTCCTCCAGAAGAAGGATCAGAAGAAATGTCTGTGTATATATGGGTGCCGCTGAAAAAGGATTGAAATTCTCTGAAAAGAAGTACAACAGGAGAGGAGCTGTTTAACGAATGTAAAACGGCTCTTTTTCTGCTATAGTAGGATATAAGTTTATAATTACAGCACGCAATCAAGCTTTTTTCGAAGAGTTTGTATCAATAAATATAAACCAGAGAGGCAGGATAGATAATGAAGCTCAGAATATATCAGGAAGAGGATGCTATATTCATTTGTAAATGGATTCGCTCGGAAGAAGAAATGTTCAAATGGTCAGCAGACAGGATCAACCGTTTCCCACTTCTGCCTCAGGATATCAATGAAAATTATAGAGTGCAGCTTACAAGTGGCCGGTTTTTCCCGATTTCAGCGGTGGATGATGAAGGAAATGTTGTTGGTCATTTTATCATCAGATATCCCAAAACTGATGATGATTCTGCTGTCCGTTTTGGCTTTGTTGTGATCGATTCGAACCTGCGAGGGAAGGGCTATGGAAAAGAAATGCTCCTTCTTGGGATAGAGTATGTTAAGGAGCACTTTAAGGTCCAAAGGATTGACCTGGGTGTATTTGAAAATAATAACAACGCCAGATACTGCTATGAGTCAGTAGGGTTCAGGGAGTATAGTAGGCGATTGTGCACAATGAAAATAGGTACATGGGAATGCATCGACATGGAGTTGTTCTTATAAGGAAAGATTAGGCGTGACAGATTTAAGTTTTCAGATTGGGGGTAAAATATGATTAGATACGAAGACTATATTTCACCTGAAGAATACTTGGAATTACGCAAACTGGTCGGCTGGAGGCTTTTTCCGCTTGAGGAAGCAAAAAACTGTGTGGAGAACGCTTATATGGTTCTTTGTGTCAGGGATGATGAAAGAGCTATAGGCGTTGTACGTTTATCCTGGGACGGTGGATATGTAGCTTTTCTGTCAGACGTAATCGTTATTCCTGAATATCAGGGACGGGGAATAGGAAAAAAGCTGGTTGAAGCTGTTATTAAAAGGATTAAGGACGATATGAAGCCGGGCTATATTGTGAATCTTAATCTTAATTCCGCTAAGGGAAAAGAACCTTTCTATGCAAAACTTGGATTCGTAGAGCGCCCGAATGAAGAAGCAGGTGCCGGAATGAATCAGTGGCTAATGTTGG
>JAEEQL010000142.1 GCA_016285265.1 Lachnospiraceae bacterium | reverse complement strand
TAAGATTTCCGGAACCACACCGTCAACAAGGATCTGAACCCTGTCGATATTCGGAAGCTCACAGAGCGAATTTACGATGGAGTAGACCGAGCTCGTCGTCGGTACATTTCCGTAAGGGATCAGGAAATCCGCTGAAAGATTGACGTAGCATACACCGTCCTTGGAGTTGACGCTGAGCACGCCCGTCTGCGGATTGACCGACTGATACAGCCCTTCGACCTGGCCGCTTGGCCCGATGATGAGTTCATCGACAACGAATCTTTCAAGCGGCATAGAGGTCGAATAGAATTTATTTCTGTAAACGCCTACAAGCGTGTTTCCGTCCACGGATGCAAAGTAAAGCATCACGTCCGCTTCTTCGTAAGTGTTGATCTCGTTTCCGTCGTTACTGATGAATGTTCCGGCATCCATACGGCCTACTTCGAAGCCGCTGTGATCCATGAGCGGTTCACCGTCTACGGTAAAATAAACTTCGCTTACATAGCCGGATCCGCAAAGAGTCTTTACTATCGCTGCCCTTACGAGAACCTCCGTGGTAAAGACAAGCTTTTTGTAATCGGCGCTCATGTTAAGGACTGCTTTTCCGTCATCGAAGGTGTAATCCCTCAATTCAAAGCCCATGGCAAGCGGTGCCTTATACTGCGCATTCGGGGATTTCTCGGAAAGCTTTTCAAGCAGTTCTTCGACCACGCCCCTCGCATCGGTTGACTTCAGCGTGTATGGATAGCTTTCGGTCCTTGTTTCATCGTTATTGATGTAATAAACCGTAACGCCGTTTGTATCCGCATCCTGCTGAACCTGCGCAGAGCAACCGGCCATGACGATCATCATCACGGCTGTAAGAATCGCTGTTAATTTTTTCTTCAGATCATTTCGCATCGGCAATATAACTCAGTGGTATGGTAACGACAAATTTGGTTCCTTCGCCTTCCTTGCTGGTAAGGTCGATCGTTCCGTGGTGCATGAGGACAACCTTTCTGCATATGGCAAGACCAAGGCCCGTTCCGCCTATCTCGCGCGAATGTGATTTATCGACGCGGTAGAATCTTTCGTAGACATGTGCAAGTGATTCTTCGGGAA
This sequence comes from Lachnospiraceae bacterium, assembly GCA_016285265.1. GTDB lineage: Bacteria > Bacillota > Clostridia > Lachnospirales > Lachnospiraceae > AC2028. The sequence goes on along the minus strand of JAEEQL010000142.1, from coordinate 4,335 downwards.
TACCGAGTCCCGAGTCTTCGACGGTGAGCTTGAAATCCTGATGGTCCGCATCGAGGCTTACCCTTACCCATCCGTTTTCGTGATTGTATTTGATCGCATTTTCGACAAGGTTTGTGATAAGTGAAGTTATCTTGACCTCATCGACTTCCGCGATTATCTTTCTTTTTGTTTCGAAGGTGACATCGACGTTCTGCTTCCTTGCAATGGAGCGGAGTCTCTTAAGGACAAGTTCCGTAAGCTCGTTGATGTCAGTGGGCACGGGCTTGAGGTTCTGGCTCGAGGTGTCGTCCATCTTGACGAGTGCGAGAAGATCGGTGATGATCCTGTTTTCCCTGTCTATCTGGGAGGTGATGTCCTCCATGAATTCCCTGTAATCCTCCACGCTCGCATCGGGGCTTGCAAGAAGTGAATCGGAAAGAACCTTCATCGATGCCATCGGAGTCTTAAGCTCGTGCGAGACATTGGCAACGAATTCTCCCCTGCTTTCATCAAGCGTATTGATACGTGTAAGAAGGTTATTGAAGGCTTCGGATATATGCGCGGTCTCGGTGCAGTCATCCACGGGTTCGAGCAGGTTATTGTAGCCCGCTTTTACGGCATTGATCCGACCTGTAAGTGTGGTGACCGGACTTACCAGGAATCTGGAAAGGATCGCCGCAAGTGCCGCGACAAGGATGATGATCGTGATCTCGAGGATAAATGCGTTGTTTCCGAGGACGTCCGCCATGCTGATGATGCTGTCATCGGAAATGGATGTGAGCATGACTCCCCTTATGACTCCCGATCCGCCTTCAGCCGTTGTGTCTGCGATGGGCGTCGTAAGCTCGATGTAGCCGAGATTTTTATCATAATAGGATGTCGATACACCCTGGAAGCATTTGATGACCTCTTCGGAGATTATCGTTTTCCCTTCGGAAATTCCGTATGTATCCTTGAGCACCTTGAAGTTCGCACCTATGATCATGATCCTGCCTTCGTACACATTAGAAAGCATTTCGATCTCCGCATCCATAACGTCAAGAGAGCCGGTGTAATCATCGGCCCTGCCCGTAAGTGCTGATATGTACTTATTTGCAACGAGGTGGTTGGCTGTGATCGTAAGCTGGTTCTGGACTGCGGAAACGCGAGTTTCAACGGCCCTGGACTCGTAATCGGATACGATCGTAACTCTTACGAGTATGCAGGGAACTATCCCCAGAACCAGGATGATCAGGAAAATCCGTGCCCTGAGCGATCTGAGCCTTATGACGGATTTAAGATTTGAAAAGAGCTCTGTCATATATCAGTTGCCCTGAGCGGATACGCTGAAATAATATCCTATACCCCATCTTGTGTGGACGTATGTGGGATTGCCGGCATCGCTTTCTATCTTCTCGCGAAGTCGTCTTACATGGACATCGACGGTTCTTTCATCGCCGGGGAAATCATCGCCCCAGACAGCTGTAAGAAGGTCATTCCTTTTATAGACCTTGCCGGGATTTTCCATTAAGATCCTGATGATCTCGAATTCCTTGGATGTAAGAGGGATCTCTTCATTTCCCTTGAAGGTTCTGTGATTTTCAAGATCGAGCGTAAGTCCGCCTGCGGAAAGTGTCTCACCCTTCGGCTTTGCGGTCTCTTCCTTACGGCTTCTTCTCATGACGGCCTTGATCCTTGCTTTTACCTCAAGGATGTTGAAGGGCTTGGTCATGTAATCGTCGGCACCGTAATCAAGTCCGAGGATCTTGTCCATATCGTCGCCCTTGGCGGTGAGCATGATGATGGGAGTCTTGGAAAATTCCCTGATCCTCTGGCATACTTCATATCCGTCAAGCTTAGGCAACATCAGGTCAAGAAGGATAATGTCGTAATCCTTGGCCCTTGCCATCTCGAGAGCTTCCTCTCCGTCGTATGCGCAGTCGGTCTCATAGCCGTCCTGCTCGAGTGAGAATTTTATTCCTTTAACGATGAGCTTTTCATCATCGACGATAAGTACCTTAGCTGCCATTTTCTACCTCTGCTTAAGTCAGACACGGATGAGATCCTTTATCTGAGCGAAAAGATTCTCTCCTATGCCGTTTACGTTCATGATCTCTTTGATGTCCTTAAAGCTGCCGTGCTCTTCACGGTAATTTATTATCGCCCGTGCCTTGGAGCTTCCTATTCCGGGGAGCGTGCACAGGGCCTGTTCTCCCGCGGTATTGATATTGATAAGCGCATCCTGTGCGCCCGTTTCTTCGGTGCCTGTGATATAGTCGGATGCGCCTTCCGCAAGTGTTTCTCCTGCCTCAGGGAAAAAGACCATATCACCGTCTTTCAATATCCCTGCAAGGTTGATACGCTTTTCATCCGCGCCTTCCGAAAACCCGCCCGCCGCATCCAGTCCGTCGCAGACTCTGCTTCCCGCGGGCAGTTCGTACACTCCGGGATTTTTCACCGAGCCGCAGATGTAGACAACGATCGACGCTTCTTCGGATACGCCTGCTGCCGGGTCAGGCTCGCTTTGAGGTGATCCGTCTTCCGTTCTGCTTTGCGCCAAATCCGCATCCTGCCGGTAACCGGTACCGCTTTCGACAGCTTCATCCGCGTTTTGCGCTTCAAGCGAAGAGAGTGTCATCCCGGCTCTGTCACCGCACGAAGCTATCACAAACGCCGAAAGAAGTGCCAGTGCGGCGTTCAGTGCGCCTTTTGTTTTTCTTTTCATATTCCCTCCTTAAACGGAGGGCCGAAGGTAAATGACCGCTTTTCACGGAAGCGGCTTATATGCTACAAAGATGCGTTAAGGACGTAATTGATGTTGTTGTCGAGCGTGATCAGCTCGTTTTTGATATCTCCGCCTTCCCAGACCTTGGAGAACATGACCTCAAGCTGCATCCAGATATTCTCCGTCTCCATCATCTTTGGAAGAGAAACACTGCCCGCATACTCGATGGCGTAGATCTGATCGGCTCCGCCGTCCATTCCGAACGACCTCGATGCACTTGCAAGCCCTGAAAGCTCTGTAAGCTTCGGGGCTTCATCCCTTGTAAGGAAAAGAGCAAATTCATTCGCAAGATCGGTCTTGGCAGAAAAGCTGTTAACGCATACCACGCTCGTGATCGCAAGCGAAGCACTGGGAATGTCGCTTGTAACATTGGGCATCTCGGAAAAGCCGTACTCATAAGCAAAGCTTCCGTCATCGGTCGCTTCCTTAAGTCTCTTCACAAGGTCGTATCCGCCGATGGTAAAGACGGTCTTTCCGTCGATGAAATCCTGTATAACGCTGTCGTAGGTGACCTCATCGCTCTCGATCGAAAAGTAATCGTGAAGAGCCTGGTACTTGGTAAGGCATGTTACCGCGGTCTCGTTGTTGACGGATATGCTGCTTCTGTCATCGCCGTAAGGTCCGCCAACGTTTAACGCATTTCCGACAAGCCAGTAATTGTACATGATGGATGAAACATCCCAGCTCATGATGCCCTCGACGCCGTCGGGAACGGAGTAGCTGTTTGCAATGGTCATGAGGTCTTCGAGAGTGTAGGGAACCATTCTCGTTATGTATTCGCTTGTGAGTGCTTCAAGCTGTTCTGGATCGATGTCTTCTTCGGTCAGTACGGAATTTCCGCTGTCCTCGCTCTCGGAGCTTCCGCCCTCCATGTCGATGGGGTTACCGGTAAGATCGGCTATCGCCATCTGTCTCGCCCACTGCTCAAGATAGGTTCTGTTGTAGACCATGACGGAGGTATCGAAGCTTAAGGGATATCCGAGCGTCATTCCCTCGTAGGTTACGGCTCTTACCGCAGCTTCGGAATAGTTTAAGATTCCGATCGTCATTCCTTCGTTGGGGATCTCCATCGCAAGTCCCGAAAGATAAGCCTTCTCGAGAGTCTCGCTTCCGGTGATGATCACATCGGGGAAGCTTTCTCCGGAGGCGGATGCCTTATAGCATTCCTCGAGGAAATTCTCGGCAGGCTTGAGCACGGGGATAACGGTTATGTTTTCTTTTTCACCGAATTCAACGGCCGCCTTGCTGATAAAAGGAGAAAGTCTCTCATCCGTGTACCAGACAGTGAGGTTTCCGCTTCTTCCGAGCCAGGATGCTCCTGCTGTTTCGGTACTCACTTCCCTGATCTGTTTACCGGATCCGATAAACGCATACAGGAAAAGTAAAGCGACCATGAATACGCTTAATAATCTTGCTGTTCTGTTCATAAATCTTCAGTAAGGAACCGGCATCTTTAACATAGCGGTTCCTCAGCCTTTCAATTGCTTCTTTAAACGGTCTCTGCGATTGCTTCCTTCAGGATAACGATCATTGCATCAATGTCCGCCTCTGTGATGATGAGGGGAGGAACGAACCTGATGATGTCGCTTCCC
>JAEEQL010000141.1 GCA_016285265.1 Lachnospiraceae bacterium | reverse complement strand
GGAGATGACGGAACATGGATCGTAGGTACGACATCCAAGAAATCAAAGTATGTCATTACCGGTATCGCAGGCAAGAAGGGGTTCTGTGCCGTCAATGTCGATAAGGATATGATGAACTCCGAGATCGGATTCGGAAGAAGGGTTCTTCAGGCGTTCGAGGAGAACAACATCTCCTTCGAGCATCTTCCTTCCGGCATCGATACCATGACCGTATTTGTACACCAGGATGAGTTCAGGGATAAGGAACAGAGCGTTGTTTCATCGATCCGCAGAATGACCGATCCCGACACCATTGATATCGAATCGGATCTTGCACTCATCGCCGTCGTGGGAAGAGGAATGAAGTCCACAAGAGGTACTGCGGGAAGGATCTTCTCCGCACTTGCCCATGCACATGTCAACGTCAAGATGATCGATCAGGGTTCATCCGAGATCAATATCATCATCGGTGTTGCCAATTCCGATTTCGAGACTGCGATCAGGGCAATCTACGATATTTTCGTCGAAACAAAACTTTGATCATTTCCTGTTTTCAGATTTTAAGGAGCCGGAAAGTTGAGCAGACACAAGAAAAAAAATAAGAAAGTAAATCAGGATACCGCCACTCTGAATACTTCCGGGATCGCGGCTGAGCAGGATAATCCCGAAGCCGCAGAGACGGAAAGCGCAGGAGATACCGAATTCGAAGAGTCTTTCGAAGAAGCATCCGAAGCTGAGGAAGCTCCTGAAGCTGCAGAAACCGATGTGAATGAAGGATCGGCCGCAGAGGATACCGAAGCCGAAAACGCAGAAGCCGGAGCTGAAACCGATGCCCCCGAAGCCGAGGAAGCGGATGAGGCCGCGGAAGCTGCCGGGATTGAAGAGGTGACCGAGACAGCCGAAGAGAGCGTATCCGGAACGGACGGATCGGAAGATGCTTCATCAGATGATTCCGAAGAAGGTGACGCATCGGAAGGTGCTGCGCAAGACCCGGCATCCGGAGAAGAGAAGAAGGAATCTTCGGAAAAGTCCAGAGTCAGCAGAAATGCCTTAAGGGAACAGACAGAGAACGAGAGATTAAGACGTGAAGCAAGGCACAGAAGAAGAGTACGCCAGCAGGTAACTGCGTACGTCATTCTTTTCCTCATAATTGCCGTTATCGGACTCGGACTGTTCTTCGGTATCAGATACTTTGTAAACAGATCAAGGGCGATAAAAGAGGCGGAGGCTGCCGCAGAGCTTGCACTTCAGCAGCAGCTTGAAGAAGAAGCAAATGCACAGGCCGAACCCGTCGAAGTTCCTGAGATACATACCGTTGACGAACTCGGGGATACTCCCCTGCAGCTGCTCGATGCTGAGATCGAAGCAGAAATCTCGCAGATGACACTTGAGGAAAAGGTTCAGGGAATAATGTTCATCACTCCCGAATCCATCACCGGTGTTGACAGGGTTGTCATAGCAGGCGACGGAACCGCAGCGGCACTCAGTGATTTCTGCCCCGGCGGAATCGTATATTCATCTAAGAATGTCACGGGTACGGACCAGTTTGCCACCATGCTTTCAAATACCCTCAATATGGTAAACCGTCCCGTATTTTTCGCGACAAGCGAGACGGGACTGAATGAATCCGGACTTATCGGAACAGGTGCCGTGGAAAGTGTCATGACACCCGCGCAGGCTGCCGAGGGCGGCGATGTGGAGGCTGTGGTATCCACCGGCATCTCAATAGGCACCGGACTTTCCGCTATAGGTATCGGAGTTGATTTTGCACCCGTGGCCGATCTTTCGGTAACCGCGGGAGGAATAGGCGAAAATGCAGCCTACGGAAGCGATGCTTCGGTTGTGACACCCTATGTAACGGCGATGGCTGACGGTCTTTCACAGGGCGGAGTCATTGCGGCATATAAGTACTTCCCTTCGCTTGCCGCTTCCAATCAGGATCCTCTTCACGGAAGGGCACTGTGTGACAGAACCCTTGAAGAGTTCCGCGCCAATGAATTCCAGGTATGGCTTTCCGCGATCAATGCCGGAGCACAGATGATACAGATGAGTAACGTCATCTATCCTTCGATCGATAACGATTCACTTCCTTCAACACTTTCGGAGAAGACGGTTACCGGAGTTCTCAGGGATGAACTTAAATACGACGGAGTCATCGTGAGCGGACCTTTAAGCGATGCAGCCATTACCGAGTACTACACCCCTGCCGAAAGCGCCGTAATGGCCCTTAAAGCGGGCTGTGACATGATCTATTCGTCTCCTCAGCCCAGAGCAGCCGTAGAGGGCATTATCGAGGGCGTAACGAGCGGTGTGATATCCGAAGACAGGATCGACGATGCACTCATCAGGATCTACCGTATCAGGTACGCGGCAAGACTTGAAGAACTCAGGGCACAGTACGAAGCCGATGCCATGAATCTTGGCATAGACCTTACAGGCGTAGCATACTGATCATAGTAAAATTACCCCGGGTAATTCCGGGGTAAATGATTTAAGGGGTTTTTCGCAATAAAAAACTTCTCTGATCATCAGAGAAGTCCGAGAGCGACAGACGGGGCTCGAACCCGCGGTCTCCACCTTGGCAAGGTGGCGCTTTACCAACTAAGCTACTGTCGCATCAGTCTGCTTTCGCACGACAAAAGTTAATATACTAAAAAGCAGACTCTTTGTCAACAAATTTTTTTACTTTTCCGAATCCTTCTTTTCGATGGCCAGAATACCCGCAAGTTTGGGTGATGCTTTCTTCTCTACGATGCTCCAGATCATGAAGGAGATTATCGCACAGAAGGTTCCGGTGATGATTCCGCAGATGACGTCTGTGGGGTAGTGAACACCGACATACAGCCTCGAAAATGCGATCAGTGCCGCCATGATGATGGCCGGGATTCCGATCTTCTTAGGTCCCTTTACAAGGAAGACTACGGCAGCTGCAAATGATGCTCCCGAGTGTCCGGAGGGGAATGAAGGATCGTGCTGTCTTTCGATAAGGAGCTTTAAGCCGTCAACCACCTCGTAAGGACGGATGCGTCCGACATTGGGTTTGATGAGTACGTTGTTGATAAGTACGGAGAAGACAAGTGCGATACCTGCCATCATACCTAAGGGGCGGGTCTTCTTGAAGAAGAGCATTACGATCGCGATGAGGATCCAGAAGATACCTTTGTCACCGAGATGGGTTATGAGCTTCATGACGGGAGTAAGAACATCGCTTCTTACATTCTCCTGAAGCCAGATAAGGAACTGACCGTCCCAGGGCATGCTGAAAAATGCGTCCATGTAATTGTTTTCCTTTCAATTTAGGTTTTATCCTGTATAGTCACAGGTTCAATGATAACACAAAAAGAGGTTTTTATGTACGATAATGTTCAGGTCATAATACCGTCCTTAAACCCGGACGAGAAACTTGCCAAAACCGCGGCGGGAATGATAGAGAAGGGTTTTACCGACGTTATCCTTGTAGATGACGGATCCGATGAGGCTCACAGGGGTGAGTTCGGCAGGATCAAAGAGTCATACCCGGAAAATATCACCGTTCTTGTTCACGAAGTGAACAGGGGTAAGGGCCGTGCGATGAAGACGGCTTTCGAATATGTCATGAAGGAAAGGAAGGATTCTCTCGGCGTTGTTACCGTCGACGGTGACGGACAGCACACACCTGATGATGCCGCCAAGTGCATCGATGCGATGATCGCAAAGAAGGCGTTCATCATAGGCTGCAGGGATTTCTCACTTCCTCAGGTTCCCGCGCGAAGCAGGCTCGGAAATGTCATCACGAGAAACGTGTTCAGATATGTGTGCGGAATAAAGGTTTCCGATACACAGACCGGTCTCAGGGCCGTTCCCGCGGACCTTCTTTCATACATGGCCGGAGTGGAAGGCGACAGATATGAGTATGAGACCAACCAGCTTCTCAAGATAGGATCCGACGGGATCGCATATGCCGAGGTTCCCATTGAGACGGTCTATATCGATGACAATCAGACCTCCCATTTCCATCCTTTCAGGGATTCCGCGCGTATTTACGGAGTCATACTGAAATTTGCCGCAAGCTCGGTGATTTCGTGTATAATAGACTTGGTCTGTTTCAGAGTCATTCTGCTTTTTATTCCTAAGTTCATCGCTGAAGCAACGAGGGGGACTATAGCGGGAACTCTTGCCAGGATAATATCCGCGGCTTGCAATTTCCTGATCAATAAAAAGGCAGTATTTTCGCATAAGGGTGGTACGGTAAAGAGTGCCGCCAAGTATGTGCTTTTGGCTTGTGCCCAGCTGGGAGCGTCTCTGGGGCTTGTTGCGCTGTTTACCTTCTGCTTTAACGTCAGCAGCGACGGGCTCAAGACCCTTATCAAGGCCGTTGTCGACACTTGTCTGTTCTTTATAAGCTTCAAGATCCAGAGAAACTGGGTCTTCAAAAAATAAGAAAGGTTGTATCTGTAAAATGTCCAGTCGTAAAGAAAAGAGGTCCGGGACGGGGGCCCGTACCGCAAAGATCGTATTGAGGATCATAGGAAGATTTTTCGCGATCCTCGGAGTTACCGTAGCTCTGGTTCTGATTCTGCTTATCGGTGCATGCTTTCTGGCAATGCACGGTCCCTCACCCGCATTCAGAAGCCAGTTTGCGATGTTCGCATATGAGACCAGTGCTCTTAAGTGGCTTCCCAAGCTTTTCATAGGAGAAGATGCTTTCAATCAGATCGTGGCAGAGAACACTATGCCCGAGGCCGAGGACGGAACCGCATCCAATACCGAGCTGATCCAGATCGCGGATCCCGCTCAGATTGATGAAAGCGTTAAGCCCATCGTGATCGAAGAGATCAACGGCGGAACATATCACGGATACATGATGATAATACAGGACCCTTCGACCGTATTCGTCGGAACCGTAGATCAGTTCAGACAGGGAGACGGAGACGTCGTTAAGAAGTTTTGTGAAAGATACGGTGCCATAGGCGGAGTTAACGGCGGTGAGTTCGTCGATATGGGTTCATACAGCTATACCGCATGTCCCGTCGGCGGAGTTATCTCCGAAGGAAATCCCGTTTATGAGAACAATGGGACCGGTAAGTGGAATCTCGTATGCCTTACGAATGACAATAAGCTCATCCTGCTCAAGGGTTATTCCGTTCAGCAGGCGCTCGAGCTCGGTGTAAGGGATGCCGTCCACGTAAAGCATGAGACCGGACCGTTCCTTATCATCGACGGCGAGCCTCTTGAGGTTCCCAGCATCGATGTTTACGGCGGAGGAAAGAATCCCCGTACCGCGATCGGACAGCGTGCCGACGGTGCGATCCTTATGTGCGTTATCGACGGACGTCAGGCATCCAGCCTTGGCGCAACCTTCAAGGAAATGATCGACATCATGCAGGATTACGGTGCGATCAATGCCGCATGCCTTGACGGCGGCACTTCGACACAGATGGAGTATAACGGCATCACCGTTAACAATCCTTATTCACCTACGGGACCCAGAAGATGTCCCACTGCATT
>JAEEQL010000140.1 GCA_016285265.1 Lachnospiraceae bacterium | reverse complement strand
TGGCTGATATCTATAAGACCAATATGGATCCTCTAGCAAAGGTCATGCGCCGCGAACTCAAGAAAAGAGGTATCAAAAAGTTAAAAGTCGTCTATTCGGAGGAAAAACCTATTCTTCCTGTGGACGACACAGTTGCAGGCAGCCAAACAGGATCCGTAGAGCCTTCCGGAACGGACGGCGGGCACACATCCCGCAGAAGTATCCCCGGAAGCACGGCCTTTGTCCCTTCTGTTGCCGGATTGATCATTGCGGGTGAGGTGATCAAGGATCTGACGGGTAAATGTCGCTGACACTATGACTGCTGAAACCGGAAAGGAATATCTGACTCGTGAAAAAAAATATATTTTATATTGTTGCTTCCGTGATAATGTTCGTGATCTTCCCGTTTATCATCAGATCTTCCCTGCGGGTTTTATACGCACGTGAAGCATTACTGTTATTGGCTGTTCCGGTGTTTTTTGCGATCATGGGAGTTTCAGCCGGAAAAAACGTAAAAAAACATTGGTTTCTGCCTCTGATCTCTCTTGCTTTGCTGTTTGTTGGGGAAGAGGTCATCATGGTCAAACCTTGGAAGCTGCCTTTGGATACTCTCGGAGAATTGATGGCGGTTTATCTGGTTCTGACTGTTGTGTTTGCGTTTATATCTGCAGTGTTTTTCCGGGTCTCCGATAAAAAAGCCATACTCAAAACGTCGGTTATTGTTTCGTGCATTGTAAACGGCATAGGTTTTCTTATTAACCTGGCCGGGTATTTTATTATCGGTAATATTCCGTTCGGAATTACGGAGTGGGGCGGAGAATACAGCGGTAAAAGAGGATTCGGCCTCCTTTTGGGCCGTTTGCATCCAATGTCGTCAGGAGAGGGGGCTGCACCGAAGAGCACCACGTGGCTGTCATTTGATCCGGTGTCTCTTGTGATCACACTTCTCATCGTTTTCTTTGTATCGGTGGCATTTCTTTCGGTCAGATCCGTTATGAAAAACAGGGCTTCCGGTAAGACGGATTAATTATCTTCGAAGATCGCATTATTGATTTTTATACCTGCAAGTTACTTTTTGTAAGTGGCTGTTCATGATAAAATATTCAGGGGGGTGAAAATGTATCTGGGAGTATAAGTAAATGGCGGATTATAAGGAAAGCAAGGATAATCCTTTGCACAAAGAATATGGCATGTGGAGCAATACATGCTATATCGTTCGTAAAATGGCTGAATATCAGCCTTCTGTACTTTTTCTGATGGTGCTTGGCTTTGTGGCCAAGTCTGTCTTTCCCTATTTCATGGGAATTTTCGGCAAATACGTAATTGATATCATACAAGCCGATAACGGATCTTCCGGTGAGGGTGAACTCGTCAGGCTCATCCTGATCGCAGGCATCATTGCGGCTTTCTTAAGATTGTGTACGGCAATCTATGATTCCAAGGCATGGTATCGTTTCATTTATGTACGCATGAATATGATCACCGAACGAATATCTAAAGTGCTGAGTCTTAAGTATGAACTTCTTGAAAGACCCGATGTTCTCGATGTTGCGGAACGAGCAAGCCAGGCAGTGGGTAACAACACTGACGGTGTGGAAGGAATGATGAGACTGATGGCCCAGCTCGGTGAGAACGGGCTTACCGTCATCGTGACTTTTGTTGCCGTTACCGTTCTTGATCCTAGACTTATCATTGCCATGGTCATACTTACCGTGGTTCAGTATATCTATTTCAGACGCATAATCAGGATTGACAAGGAGCAGGTCTGGGATAAACTTTCAGGCTCCTGGCGCACCCGTCATTATATGGAAAGGATCACCCAGGACTTTGATTATGCGAAGGACATAAGACTCTTCAACTTAAAAGATTATCTGACGGAGAAGTTTGAACAGGTCAATGCATTTTTCATTGAAAGGAATGATCATCATCACAGACTGTGGCTTCGTTACAATTTCGTTTCGGGGATCACCGGAAACGTTATAAAGGTGCTTGTTTATGTCGTGCTGTTTGCAGCTGTACTGAATAAGGATATGGCTGTCGGCGATTTTACAATGTTCCTTGCTTTTTCATTTGCTTTTTCCGGTGCACTTACAATGCTGTTACAGAGGTTCGGAGATTATAAGAGGGCGAGTCTTCAAACGGACGATTACCGCTCATTCATCGACCTTGATACCGAGGATGACGAAAAAGACTGCATTCCCCTTCCCGATACGGATTCCTATGAGATCGAGTTTGTTGATGTAAGTTATAAATATCTCAAATCGGAAAAAGAAGCTCTCTCACATCTGAACCTTAAGATACGACCCGGTGAAAAATTGGCTGTGGTCGGACTTAACGGAGCAGGTAAGACTACGATGATAAAGCTTCTGCTGAGGCTTTATGATCCCACGGAAGGCTATATCACACTGAACGGTACGGATATCAGAAAGTTCAGACGTGCGGAGTATTATAAACTGTTCGCGCCGGTCTTCCAGAATGTTGAGATATTTGCATTCCTTATGTCAGAGAATATCGCAATGCTGAGGAAGGATGAACTGGACTCTGCGAAAGTACATAGCTGTGCTATGGAGGCGGGGCTTGAAGAAAGGATCGAATCCCTGTCCAAAGGGCTCGAGACACCGCTTACCAAGATCGTCGAAGATGACGGAGTGGACCTGTCCGGGGGTGAAAAGCAGAAGCTGGCACTTGCAAAGGCTCTTTATAAGGGTGCAGGGATCGTGGTTCTTGATGAGCCCACATCCGCTCTTGATGCAATTGCAGAGCAGGCTCTTTACGAAAGGTTCGATGAAATGATCGGGGATAAATCCGCGGTCTACATATCTCACAGACTGGCATCCACCAGATTCTGTGACCGTATCGCAATGTTCGAGGAAGGTCATCTTGTGGAATATGGCAGCCATGAAGAACTGATGGCGGAAAACGGAAAGTACGCAGGAATGTTCAATACCCAGGCACAGTATTATCGCGAAAGCCCTGAGAACGAAGAAAGCGGGGTGATCGCAAATGCATAAGATCAAAGCTGTAATAAAAGTATTGTTCAGTACCGCCGCTAAGAAGTATCCGTTCTTCTTTGTTCTGAAGATAGTCAGAATGCTGGTCACGACGGGTATGCCTTTCATCGCTCTGTTCATATCTCCTCTTATTGTAGATGAGATAGCAGGACCGAGAGATATAAACAGGCTCATAACACTTGCCGTGCTGCTTATCGGACTTGAATTGGTCTTCCAATTGCTGAATGACGTGTGCTCAAACTATATCAACAGGTACAGTGCCCGTCTTGAGAGATATTTTGATATTCTTATCGGAAGACATGTTATGGAACTTGATTTCCAGCTTACCGAAGACAAGGAGGCTTTGGAACAGATAGAAAAAGCCAGGACCGGAATGGATTGGTATTCCGGCGGAGTGAACGGTATCTCCGATCAGTTTTTCGGATTTGTGGGAAATCTTATTAAGGCGGCCGGTTATATTACCGTCCTTGCAATGTATGCCCCCATCCTTCTCCTGGTGATGGGCATCTATACGGCAGTTAATTCGTTGTTCCTATATAAATGTAACAAGATCAATATTGAGGCCTTTGGCAAGCTTTCGAAGGTCAACAGGCTTTTCGGATATTTCGGATGGAATATAGTAGATCCCCGCTACGGCAAGGATATAAGACTCTATGATGCCAAAGGAATGATGGTTGATTCCTGGAAGGAGAATACCGGCAAGAGCAACTCACATTGGAAATGGCAGGGAGACACAAGTTTTCCTTTTATCCTCGCAAGTGAATTTCTGTCTCTGGGAAGAAGCATATTCGTATACTTTTATGTAGCACTTCTGGCAATAAGAAAGGTGATAGGAGTCGGAACCTTTACCCAGCTGATCGCCGCAGAGAGCGGACTGGAAAATGCGATCGGCGGAATGGTACAGAATGTGACCGAACTTATAAAGCGTTGCAATTACGCTTATGAGTATGTTGTTTTCATGGATTATCCCGAGGCGCTGGCCAAGGGAACCCGCCACATAGAAAAGAAGCAGCACGAGATTGAATTCAGACATGTCTCATTTGCTTATCCCAAGACGGACCGCAAGGTGCTCGATGATGTTAACATAAAGATAGCTCCCGGAGAGCATCTTTCCATCGTGGGACTTAACGGTGCCGGAAAAACCACATTTATCAAGTTGCTCTGCAGACTCTATGATCCGACTGAAGGAGAGATACTCGTAGACGGCATTAATATAAAAGAGTACGATTATGTTGAGTATATGGAGCAGTTTGCCCCCGTATTCCAGGATTTCAAACTCTTTGCCTTTTCCGTAAAAGAAAACATAGCATTTACGGATGACAAAGCGGATGTTACGGCGCTTACGGACAGAGTGGGTCTGCATGATTTTGTTGAAGGGCTTGAAAAGGGAACCGATACCAATATCTTCAAGTTCTTTGATGAGGAAGGTGTCGAGCCTTCGGGAGGAGAACAGCAGAAGATTGCGATCGCCAGGGCTCTTTGCAAGGATGCTCCTGTAGTTATCCTGGATGAGCCCACGGCGGCACTTGATCCCATTGCGGAATATGAGATATACAAGCAGTTCAATTCACTGGTCGGCGGAAAGTCGGCGTTCTATATTTCGCACAGGCTTTCAAGCTGTCAGTTCTGTGACAGGATTGCCGTATTCTCTGACGGACATATTGCTGAATACGGAACTCATGCAGAGCTTGAGAAAATCGAAGGCGGAATATATGCTCAGATGTTCGAGGCCCAGGCAAAGTATTACAAGGATTGATCCCGGTAAAGGAGACTGTTGTGAGAAGCAGCAGGTTGGTTACATATTCAAAAGGTGAAAAGGAAATGAAATATGCGATCAATATAGATAAAGAAGAGGGTGGGGGAAAATCGCATGAAGAAGCGAACAAGCTTCTATCCGAGATGACAAGGTAAAAAAAGGATTGTTTGGTTGGAAATTGGTGGAGAAATGAAAAAAGTCGGTTCAATTATCATTTATATAGTCGGAATATGCATGGTCATATATTTTCTGGCGTGTGCGCTTCTGGGCGGGAATACCGTGGCCAATCCCGATGCTATGATCCCTTTCACGGAATATGAGAGGAACATTATTATTCTCGGTATCGGATTTATTCCGATGGCACTCAGCTGCGTTTTTCTGATCAGGGCATTTGATATCAAGGCAAGGATAAAAAGAATCCTTATTTTCATTCCTGCGGTGATAACGGGAATACCGTTTGTTTGCGGCGTGGTAATGATTGTGATCATGCTGCTTCTCGGAATAAAAGATGCAATTGTAGGCTAGATGAACTGCAGATTATGGAATTATTCAGGGAGCAGTTTATAAACAGGAGAAGAATATGATTTTGTGTTCGACAGGTGCACTGATAGGAAAACCTAACGGAAGAGATTACAGATTGTTAAAGCCGTTGTCGGAGAAACTTAAATGTGACGGCTTTGAATTCATGATGTACTCGGACTGGTATGACAAGATTGATGACATTGTGGATATGGTTGCCGATGCGGGACTGAAGATGCC
>JAEEQL010000032.1 GCA_016285265.1 Lachnospiraceae bacterium | reverse complement strand
ACCGCATGGCGGTCGTATCGGATAATGTAAACGGTATGAGAGAGCTTGTCATCCATTGTGCGAAGATGGGCCATAAGAAGATTGCTTACATCCACGACGGCAATGACAGTGAGGTTACCAAGGCACGTGTCGCATCCTTCAAGGAAACCATGGAGGGACTCGGACTTTCCGTTCCGGAAGAATATCTTCCCGTTGCGGAGTACCGCAAGACCGAACGTGCAAGGATTGCAACGGAAAAGCTGATCAAGCTTCCCGACAGACCCACCTGCATCTTTTATCCCGATGATTTTTCCGCACTCGGGGGCATAGCGGCTATCAAGGAAGCGGGACTCGAGATTCCCAGAGATATCTCGATTGTAGGATACGACGGCATCAGGGTCGGAAGACATCTGACTCCCTCGCTCACAACACTCAGACAGCCCACGGAGCTCATCGGTGAAACCGCGGCACAGAAGCTGATCTCCCTTATCGAGCATCCGCTCGAAACACAGATCGAAAAGGTTGTGATAAAAGGAAGACTTTACGACGGCGGATCCGTACTCGACTTAAGATACGAATGACCGGTTCATCCGGATAACAGCCACATAACAACTTACTGACAAAGGAGAAGTCAACATGAAATTCGGCCATTTTGATGACGAACACAGAGAGTATGTCATTGAGACCCCGAAGACTCCCCTTCCCTGGATCAACTACCTCGGAAGCAAGGAATTCTTTTCGCTGATCTCAAACACCTGCGGAGGCTATACCTTCTACAAGGACGCTAAGCTTCTCAGACTTACAAGATATCGCTACAACGATGTTCCCATGGACATCAACGGAAAATATTTCTACATCAAGGACGGAGATACCGTATGGAATCCCGGCTGGAAGCCGACCCAGACCGATCTTGACGAGTATGAGTGCCGCCACGGTATCGGATACAGCAAGTTCAAGGGTGTTAAGAACGGTGTCAGGGCCGATGTTCTTACCTTCGTTCCCGTAAATGATAACTGCGAAGTATCCAGGCTTGTCGTTACCAATGATTCTTCCGCCGAAAAGAGCATCAGCATTTTCTCTTATGTTGAGTGGTGTCTCTGGAATGCGGATGACGACAGCAGAAACTTCCAGAGAAATTTCTCCACCGGTGAAGTTGAGGTAAAGGGTTCCGCCATCTATCACAAGACCGAGTACAGAGAGCGCAGGAATCACTATGCCGTATATTCCGTAAATGCTCCCATCACCGCATTCGATACCGCAAGGGATTCATTCCTCGGACTTTACCACTATGCAGGTGATCCCGAAGCTGTCCTTAACGGAAAGCTCACAAATTCAATGGCATCCGGATGGAGCCCCATCGCAGCTCACCAGCTTGATGTGACCCTTAAGCCCGGAGAGAGCAAGTCCTATGTATTCGTTCTCGGTTATATCGAGAATCCCGTAGAGGATAAGTGGGAGTCCCACAATGTCATCAACAAGAAGCCCGCAGAGGCTCTCCTTGCCAAGTACGACACCGACGCTAAGGTTGATGCCGCTTTCGCAGAGCTGAACGATCAGTGGGATAAGCTTCTTAACATCTATACCGTTGATTCGTCCAACGACAAGGTCAACCGTATGGTCAATATCTGGAACCAGTACCAGTGCATGGTAACTTTCAATATGTCCAGATCGGCTTCATATTATGAGTCCGGTATCGGAAGAGGAATGGGCTTCAGGGATTCCTGCCAGGATCTTCTCGGATTCGTACATCTCATTCCCGACAGGGCACGTGAGAGGATCATCGACATCGCTTCCACCCAGTTCCAGGACGGAAGAGCTTATCACCAGTACCAGCCTCTTACCAAGAAGGGCAACTCGGACATCGGTTCCGGATTCGGAGACGATCCTTTATGGCTCATCGCAGGAACAAGCGCATACATCAGGGAGACCGGTGATACGACCATCCTTGACGAAATGGTTCCTTTTGACAATGATGAATCCGTTGCAGAGACTCTTATGGAGCATCTCCGCAGATCATTCGGATATGTCGATACACACAGAGGACCTCACAGACTTCCTCTTATCGGAAGAGCGGACTGGAATGACTGCCTGAACCTCAACTGCCATTCAACCCAGCCCGGTGAATCCTTCCAGACCTTCGGACCCAGTGAAGGCCCCGTTGCGGAGTCCGTATTCATCGGCGGTATGTTCGTAAAGTACGGTAACGAATATGCGGACATCTGCGATCTCAAGGGTCTTACCGATGAAGCAGCCAAGGTTCGTGCATCGGTTGCCGAGATGAACGAGATCCTTCTCGATTCGAGCGCCGGATGGGACGGCGAATGGTTCGTAAGAGCATATGATTCTTACGGCGGCAAGGTCGGAAGCAAGGACTGCGAGGAAGGCCAGATCTACATCGAGCCCCAGGGCTTCTGCGTACTTGCCGGTGTAGGCAAGGAGACCGGACAGGCACAGAAGGCACTTGATTCCGTAAAGGCTAAGCTCGATACCAAGTACGGTGTAATGATCCTTCAGCCCGCATATACCGTTTACCACGAAGAACTCGGCGAAGTTTCCTCATATCCCCCCGGGTATAAGGAGAACGCAGGTATCTTCTGCCACAACAATCCCTGGGTTTCCATCGCTGAGACCGTTATCGGAAGAGGCGACAGGGCATTCGAAGTTTATAAGAAGACCTGCCCCGCATACACCGAGGAGATCAGCGAGATCCACAGAACAGAGCCTTATATCTACTGCCAGATGGTAGCAGGCGCAGATGCGAAGTTCCACGGCGAAGGCAAGAACAGCTGGCTCACCGGGACCGCAGCATGGACCTTCGTTAACATCTCCCAGTACATCCTCGGAGTATATCCCACTCTCAAGGGACTTTCCGTCGATCCCTGCGTACCCGCAGACTTCGGCGACTTCAGCGTAAAGAGAGTCTACAGGGGAGTTGAGTACGATATCACCGTTAAGCAGAACGGCGTTCAGAAGGGCGTTAAGCAGCTCATCGTTGACGGAGCTCAGGTAGAAGGAACCGTAATTCCTTATGACGCATCCAAGAAGACCGTTAAGGTTGAAGTCGTAATGGGATGATCCTGAAGTAAATAACTGTACTGACCCGCAGGGCGGACATGTCCTGCGGGTTTTTGCTATAGATTTTTCTGATAATGGTATGGTATCATTTGGTCTTGTAACAGCTACATGCAAAATGCCCGGGAGGTAAGCCTATGACGCTTCAGCAGATGAAATATGTAATAGAGATAGCGGAGCGCGGTTCCATGAATGAAGCCGCCAAGAATCTCTTTATGTCGCAGCCCAGTTTATCCCAGGCGATCAAGGATCTCGAGGATGAGATCGGCATTACCGTATTTCGCAGGAGCAACCGCGGCATAGAGCTTACGACGGAAGGAAGTGAATTCCTCGGTTATGTCAGGCAGATACTCGATCAGTATTCGCTGATGGAGGACCGTTACCAGGGCAGGGGCGTTTCGGAAAAGAAGTTCTACGTTTCCGCACAGCATTACACCTTCGCGGTCGAAGCCTTCTCCAATGCGGTACTCAAGGCAGGCATCGACGAATTCGATTTTGCGATCTATGAAACGAGAACCCACGAGATCATTTCCAATGTCAAGAATCAGAGAAGTGAGCTCGGAATACTTTACCTGAATGATTTCAACAGACAGATCCTCGAGAATGATTTCAAGGAGAACAATCTTGTTTTCACCGAGCTGTTCTCGTGTGACACTTATGTATATCTCGGCGCATCCCATCCGCTCGCGAAAAAGAAGAAGATATCATTCAAGGAGCTTGACGATTATCCCTGTCTTTCCTTTGACCAGGGTGAAAAGAATTCCTTCTATTATGCGGAGGAAGTGCTCAGCACATATCCCTACAAGAAGATCATCCATGTCAATGACCGCGCCACTGCTCTCAACATGATGACACTACTCAATGCCTATACCCTTTGCAGCGGCGTTATCTGCAAGAAACTCAACGGAACGGGATATGCGGCGGTTCCTCTCGAAAGCGACGAGAAGATGACGATCGGATATATAAAGAGAAGCGATGCGAAGCTCAGCGATATCGCAAAGAGCTTCATCAAGGAAATGAAAAAGTACGGAAAGTGATAAGGATGGCAGAGGTTATTCTGAAAAAGGGAGGAGGCCGCTACTTAAAGAGCGGCGGACTCTGGATATATGATAACGAGATCGACCGCACGGAAGGGGCATTTGAGCCCGGAGATATTGTGGACGTTCACGATTTCGACGGATACAGACTGGGCAAAGGATATATCAATCCCAACAGCACCATTCGTATCAGAATGCTTGAAAGATATCATGACGATCCCATTGACGAAGCATTCTGGGAAAAACGTGTAAGGGATGCCTGGGAGTACCGCAAAGCCATTGTCGACACATCCTGCTGCAGACTGATCTTTTCGGAAGCAGATTATTTCCCCGGACTTGTGGTTGATAAGTTCGGGGATGTACTCGTTGCCGAGTGCGAAACTCTCGGAATGGAGAGGCATAAGGAACTTATCTGCGACATCCTTAAGAAGGTTCTTGCGGAAGACGGAATCACGGTCAGGGGAATCTATGAAAGAAGTGACGCATCTGTCAGAAAACTCGAAGGTCTCGAAAAGGTAAAGGGATTTATCGGAGAGCCTTTCGATACGGATGCCTTGATCTGTGAAAACGGAGTAAAGTACAGAGTCAATATAGAAGATGGCCAGAAGACAGGATTCTTCCTTGACCAGAAATACAACAGGGCTGCGGTCGCAAAGCTCTGCAAGGGAAAGAAGGTTCTCGACTGTTTTACGCATACGGGTTCCTTTGCGCTTAATGCGGGACTTGCGGGTGCGCAGAGTGTACTCGGCGTAGATGCTTCCGAACTTGCGGTGGAGCAGGCGAGGGAAAATGCAAAGCTTAACGGTCTCGAAGACAGGGTGAAGTTTTCATGTGCCGATGTGTTCGACCTGCTTCCGGAGCTTGTCGCAAAGGGTGAGAGCTATGATGTCGTGATCCTCGATCCTCCCGCATTTACGAAGTCGAGACAGGCGACGAAGAATGCGGTAAAGGGGTATCGCGAGATCAATATCAAGGGAATGAAACTGGTGCGTCCCGGCGGATTCCTCTGCACGTGTTCATGCTCGCATTTCATGACACCCGAGCTTCTGGAGAAGACCATTATGGAAGCGGCTAAGGGAGCAAGAAAGAGACTCAGACTTGTCGAATACCGTATACAGTCACCCGACCACCCCTATCTTATGGGGTGTCCCGAGTCACTTTATCTAAAATTTTTTATCTATCAAGTTTTCGAAGAATACTGATAAAATCTGCCCGAAAAGCCGGGCAGATTTTTTTGGTTTCCGGAATCGGCTGCCTGAGCCAAAAAAACTGATCAATTTTTGCTAAAAGTGCTATAATACGTAGTCGTTTATAAATATGACTGTTACAGCCAAGGTTTTTTTAGTTGGTATGTCTTTTAGAAGCCGTACAGTGTGTTGTGCGACTTAAGGCATCTAAAGGGAAGTCAGAAATGAGCAGTTCGGAAAATAATAAGAAAAACGAAGGTGGCAACTCGGTAATGCTGAAGGTTGCCACCTTTATAGTTGACAGGAGAAACCTGTTCTTTCTGTTGATAGGCATAGCGCTTATCTTCAGTGCCATAGCGTCCAAATGGGTCAAGGTGGAAAACGATCTTGCCGCATATCTGCCGGATTCTTCGGAAACAAGCCGTGGAATCGCTCTGATGAACGATCAGTTCATCACATACGGAAGTGCCTCCCTGATGGTGACCAACATCACCTATGATGAGGCTGAGTCGATCTGTGACGATATCTCCGCAAGGGATGATGTGACCTTTGTTTCATTCGGGGACGATTCGGATCATTACAACAATTTTTCCGCATTGTATGAAATAACCTTTGCATATCCGGAAGATGATGAAAGATGTCTGGACGGCCTTGAAGAGATAAAGGCTTCGCTCGAAGGACTGGATATATATGTCAGCACCTCCATGGGGGATCAGGCTGCCGAGACGATCGCCGAGGAGATGAAGGTGGTCTCCGCACTGGTTGTCGTTGTCGTGCTGACAGTGCTGATCTTCACTTCATCAACCTATGCTGAGGTTCCCGTGCTTCTTCTCACATTCGGGGCATCGGCGGTTCTTGCCGCAGGAACCAATTTCTTCCTCGGTACGATATCCTTTGTATCCGATTCCGTTACGATAGTGTTACAGCTCGCACTGTCTGTCGACTATGCGATCATCTTCTGTAACAGGTATAAGGAAGAACATCAGACACTGGGCATACGTGAAGCGGATATAGTTGCGCTTTCGAAAGCGATTCCCGAGATAACATCCAGTTCGCTTACCACGGTCGGCGGACTTATCGCCATGATGTTCATGCAGTACGGCATAGGTAAGGATATGGCAATATGTCTTATCAAGGCGATCTTCTTCTCGCTCTTTTCCGTATTCCTTCTCATGCCCGGACTGATCATGGTATTTGGAAAAGCCATGGATAAGACGAAGCACAGGAGCTTCATTCCGAAGATCTCATTCATCGGCAAATTCGATCATCTTACAAGGTTTGTCATTCCTCCCGTATTTGTTCTTCTTGTCATAGGGGCATTTTATCTCTCCGAAAACTGTCCGTATGTTTACGGCTATTCCCTGATAGAAACACCGGTCAAGAACGAGTCGCAGATCGCGGACGAGATGATAAGGAATTCATTCGGGGATTCCAATTTCGTGGCACTGATGGTTCCCGCCGGTGATTATACGAAGGAAGCCGAAGTGATGAGAGCTCTCGAAGCAAGGGAAGAGGTCGATCATTGTCAGGGACTTGCCAATACGGAAGCAATGGACGGATATATGCTCACCGACACACTCAGTGCAAGGGAATTCTCCGAACTGTTCAATGTCGATTACGAAGTGGCTGAGCTTCTTTATATGGCATATGCGATAAATGACGAGAATTATGCGAAGATCATCAACGGCTTTTCCGGATATGAGGTTCCCCTTATAGACATTGTGATGTTTTTGCATGACGAGGTTGAAGAGGGGTATGTAACCCTCGATGCCGATCTCATGAATACTCTCGATGACGCAAATGCACAGATGAAGATGGCGAGGGACCAGCTGCAGGGCGAAGACTACAGCAGGATACTGGTATATCTGAACCTTCCCCAGGAGGGTGACGAGACATTTACGTTCCTGGATGAGATGCACTCCATCGCGGGAAGTTATTATTCCGGCGAGGACAGCGTTCTCGTTGCCGGTGAATCGACCAGCCAGTACGATCTTAAGAAAACATTCTCAAGAGACAATCTTGTGGTCAGCATCGTTTCGATACTGGCCGTTCTGGCAGTTCTTCTTTTCACCTTCCTGTCAGCGGGAATGCCGGTACTGCTCATACTCGTAATACAGGGTGCGATATGGATCAATTTCTCCTTCCCGACGCTTCATCATTCGTATCTGTTCTTTATGGGATACCTGATCGTAAGCTCGATCCAGATGGGTGCGAATATCGACTATGCGATCGTAATATCGGGAAGATATACCGAACTTCGAAAGTTCATGGATAAGAAGCAGGCGTGCATCGAGACTCTGAACTTTGCATTCCCAACGATCATCACATCGGGCTCGATGATGGTACTTTCCGGATTTGCGATCGGCAATCTGTCATCCGATGCGACCATATGCGGAATAGGACAGTGTCTCGGACGCGGGACCCTTATTTCCATTGCACTCGTAATGTTCGTGCTTCCCCAGATCCTGATGGTAGGGGAGAAGATAATAGAGCACACGTCATTCGAGGTATCCGTACCCATCAAGCTTGACCGCGGCTTCGGAACCGTAAGGGTCGACGGTATTGTGAGAGGTCAGATAAACGGATATGTTGTCGGCGAGATGCATGCACTTGTAAAAGGAGACATCGCAGCCGTTGTCACAATGGGCGGAATGAAGGAGCTGCCGGAAGATACGCCGGACGCAAAAGAACTTTCCGGGGAGGTGAGAAAATGAAAAAACATCTCTCTGTAAAAATCTTATCCGTAATGACCGCGGTATTTATGACGGTAATGTCACCTTTGGAGGCCGTATTCTTCGTTCCTGCCGGAAGTGAATTCGTGTATGCGGCGGAAGGCCGGACCGGTTCTTATACCAGGATAGAGATAAGCACAGCGGACGACCTGCTTGAGCTTGAGCGCAGCTGCCATGACGAAGCGTGGTCCGCTGACAAATATGTTGTGCTTAAAAACAACATTTCTCTGGCGGGAAGCGAGTTTACATCGATACCTGTCTTTTCCGGATACTTTAACGGAAACGGATTTACGATAAGCGGATATACCTATGGCGGAACGGGATATGTCAGCGGATTTTTCAGATACGTCGGAAGTACGGCGACCATCGACAGGCTGAACATATCCGGCGATATCTCATGCGCGGAAGAAGGCTATGTAAGCGGTCTCCTTGCGGGCATCAACGAAGGACGCATAACCGACTGCAGTGTTTCCGGAGTGATGTCCGGAAATACAGCTACCGGCGGAATAGCCGGAATAAACGGAAATACGGGACTTATCACCGGATGCAGGAACAATGCCGTCATAAGCGGATTTTACTATACGGGTGGAGTTGCCGGAAGAAACTACGGCGTTATAAAGAGAAGCGTCAATGCCGGAACGGTAAATGCCACACCGGAGTGGGTTTCGGCAAATGATGAAAGACAGGTTGACATCATATCCGAGATCACCGGGGACGTATCCCTTATCTCATATCAGTCGGGTGTGGACACCGGCGGCATAGCGGGCTTTTCACGCGGCCTGATCGTAAGTTCAAGAAATGAGTCGACCGTCGGATACGAGCGTGTCGGATACAATGTCGGAGGCATCTGCGGAAGACATTCCGGAGTGATATATGACTGTTCCAATTACGGAAGGGTCTACGGAAAGAAGGACATCGGCGGTATCACGGGGCAGCAGGAACCTTATATAGAGATCGACAGAAGCAAGTCCGTTTCGGATGCGATAGCGGAGATCAATGCCATGGCACGCCGCACCGCTCAGGATGCATCGGGAATGACTCCGGACATACAGGCCGCAGTTTCCGATCTGCAGACTGTTTCCGGCAAGGCGATGGATGATGCCGAAGGAATGACCGGGGATTATTCAAGGTACAGGATCGAGGAAAGAGACTGGGCCAAAATGATCGAACGCGAGGCCGAAAACGCGGGACGTGCCGCAGCCGATTCGGTAAGGAACACTTATGAAGAACATATCGGGGATTTCGATTCATATACGGGAGACGATATCGATGACCTTATAACCGATATCGAGGGCGGACTTTCCGGTGACGGTAAGGACGGGACAGATGAGGCCGGGGAACATGCAAGGGAGCAGCTTGATAATGAAAAGAACGAAGCCGCAGCAGAGCTGAACGGTACCGTAAACGGTGCGGTTTCGGACTGGAATTCCGGAATCGATACATTGAGCGCCAATACCGAGCTCTTAACGGGTGACCTGAATGAGATAAGAAAAGCGGCGGATTCGCTTATTGCCGTATCTAATGCGTATTCGACAAAGCTTACCGCCGATCTGACCGCGATCAATGACCGGATAAATGCGACCTACGATCTTATTGATGACCTTATAACCGGTGTCGAGGAAGAGGGAGTCGATTATCTGTTCTCGGATGTATCCGAAATGGATCTTCCGGATGACTTATACGGAAGAACGATCTCCTGCAGAAATTTCGGAACGGTAAGCGGGGATCTGAATACCGGCGGAATTGCGGGATGCCTTTCGGTCGATACGGAAAACATCGAGAGCAATGTTCTCAGAAAGTTTGATCTTAAGACCGGAGAGGGATATGCGATCTCCAGTGTCATATACGATTGTGAAAACTCGGGAATCGTCATTGTCCGTACCGATTGCGGAGGAGGAATAACCGGAGAGGCCGAGCACGGATGCATCAGGAACTGCAGGGGTTACGGAGCGGTAACATCCGAAGAGGGAGACCATATCGGAGGTATCGCAGGCTCGTCAGAGGGAAGCATTGTTTCATCATATGTTCTCTGCACTCTTTCCGGAAGACAGTATGTGGGCGGAGTTGCAGGCTATGCCACCGCAATAAAGAACTGTGTCTCGATGCCCGTCTTCGGAAATGTCAGCGGTGTCTGCGGCGGAGTGGCCGGACAGATCCTCAGGGACGCCGACACGGAGAGCATAGACAGATCTGATTACACATCCAATTATTTTGTTGCGGATGATTTTTACGGCATCGACGATATAAGCTACAGCGGAATCGCACAGGAGATCGGATACGATGATGTCCTGATGCTTGAGGACATACCTTCCGATTTTTCGGACCTGAAGGTTACATTTGTATCGGACGGAACGATCCTTAAGGTATGCCATATGAATTACGGCGACTCACTTGACTCGGTTTCGCTTCCCGCGGTACGTGACCGTGAAGGAAGCTACGGTGTCTGGCCCGATCTTACGGGAATGACGGTCAGGGGAAATCTTGTTATCGAAGCCGGGTATGTATCCCATGTTGCGGTAATAAGATCGGCGGAGGAAACGGATCCGGACGGAAAGCCGCTGGCACTTATCCAGGGTGAGTTCAGGTCCTCGGATCAGCTTTCCGTGCGCACACCCGAAATGACATTCGAGGCTCCCGACAACAGTGCTTATACGGATCTGCTGATCTATGAGGTCTGCTTTTCCGGAAATGATTTCGGCGAGGCCTCCGGGACCGGCTGCGATCTGAGACTGTATGCCCCGTTTAAGGAATGCCGGGTATGGAAAAGAGTAAATGATATATGGACCGAGATTCCATGCAGCACGGAGGGAAGCTATGTCCAGATCAGAGCAGACTCCGCTTCCGCAGTCTATGCCGTGACGGAGACTCCCGACGAAACAATGAAGTCGGTTCTTTACGCGTTTCTTGCGGTAACGGTTCTGGTCTTCCTTATCATCTTCATCAGGCAGGTCCGCAAGGTATGGAGAAAACAGCCGCAAAAAGCCGTAAATCAAGGATAAAAGGTTGCGATTAACTAACAATAGTTATAAAATATGGGGTAAGCCTTCTTTTGAGGCTTGCCCCATTGTTTTAAGCGAATTCCTGCCGGTAGCAGGACGCATGAAAGGAGAAAAGTATTATGGATCAGGAATTGTTTTTAAGTCTCTATCGTCATTCTATTGCCCACGTTCTGGCAAAAGCAGTCATCGAAATCTACGGAAAAGAAAACGTACAGTACGCCATCGGACCTCAGATATCCGACGGATGCTACTATGATTTCGTTCTCCCCCGTGCGGTCACGGAAGAGGATTATCAGGTCATCGAAAACAAGATGAACGAGATAATCAAGAGAAAAGAGGACTGGAGAAGAGAAGAGATCTCAAAGGCAGATGCCCTTGAGATGTTCAAGGACCAGAAGTTCAAGACCGAGATCATCACCGACCTTCCCGAAGATGAGAAGCTCACGATCTACTACACCGGCGACGACTATGTCGATCTGTGCAGGGGCCCTCATGTAGAGAATTCGAGAGATCTTATGGGTGTTGCATTCAAGGTCAGAAGCGCATCCGCAGCATATTGGAGAGGCGACCAGAAGAGGGATGTAATGCAGAGGATCTATGTCTATGCATTCCCTAATAAGGATGAACTCAAGGCACACCTCAACATGATCAGGGAAGCTATGGAAAGAGACCACAAGAAGCTCGGACCCAAGCTCGATCTGTTCATGTTCAGCGAATCCGCTCCCGGAATGCCTTACTGGCTTCCCAGAGGATGGAGACTCTACAGAACTCTTATGGAATTCTGGAGAGACATCCATGACAGACACGGATATCAGGAGATCAAGACTCCCATCATCAACAACAAGAAGCTCTGGCTCATCAGCGGCCACTGGGCTCACTATGTAAATAACATGTTCATCGTTCCCGGTGTTCTCGGCAACGTGGCAGCTACGGCCAAGATTCCCCAGGAGGACGGATCCGTTTCGGAGGTGACCCTCGATCCCGTATACGATCAGACGGATGACGACACCATGGCTGCAAAGCCCATGAGCTGTCCCAATGCGATGAACGCATATAAGAGAACCATCCACTCATATAAGGAACTTCCCATCCGTTACAACGAGGTAGGACTCGTACACCGTAAGGAGAAATCCGGTCAGATGAACGGTCTTTTCCGTGTACAGGAATTCCGTCAGGACGATGACCATACATTCGTAATGGAATCACAGATCGAGGATGAGATCGCCGATATCATGGAGATCGCAGACCAGATCTATTCCACCTTCGGAGTAACCTACAGAGCCGAGCTTTCAACCAGACCCGAGGACTTCATGGGAGATATCGAGACCTGGGACAGAGCGGAGGCTGCTCTGAAGAAGATCCTCGACAAGAAGTACGGTGAGGGCGGATATGAGATCAATGAAGGCGACGGAGCATTCTACGGTCCCAAGATCGACCTTCAGATGAAGGATGCGCTCGGAAGAGAGTGGCAGTGCGGAACCATCCAGCTTGACTTCCAGCTTCCCCACAATTTCGGACTTACATATCAGGATGCGGACGGCGCGATGAGCCAGCCCATCGTTATCCACAGAGCAATCTTCGGATCCTTCGAAAGATTCATAGGCATCATCATCGAAAACTTTAAGGGTGCTTTCCCCTTCTGGATCTCACCCTATCAGGTCGGCCTTGTTCCGATCAAGCCCGAGCATAATGATTTCACCAAAGAACTTCAGGACAAGCTTGAGGCAGCAGGCGTCAGAGTTGAAGCCGATTATGCAGACAGGAATATGAATGAGAAGATCAAGTTCTACAAGACGATGAAGGACCCCTACATCGTCGTCATCGGTGATAAGGAGGTTGAGTCAGGAACTCTTTCAGTCACCGTACGAGGTCAGAAGGAACAGCTTCATGATATTCCCGTCGATGCATTTGTCGAAGCTTGTAAGAAACTTAATGAAACCAGAGCTCAGGAACTTGATGGAACATTAAATGGCTGAAAACCGGACATATAAAAGAGGACAGACGATAATCGAGGCAGGCTCGGCGATATCTTCACTGGGCCTGATCATATCGGGGCGCGTGGCGGCTGTTTATCCCGGAGGTGCCATGATGCTCGACCGTGCGGATGTCATGGGTATAACCGAGGTGGTGAACGAGGTTCACTTCCTCGGCTATAAAGCTGTTTCCGACACGGTTGTCATTCCTTATCCCTATACGAATCTTGAAACTTTAGAGAAACTCCTGTCACAGCACTCAGACTTTGCCAGGGTTTCTCTTTGTTCATTATTCAAACAGATCACCGGTCTTCTCGGACAGTGCCAGATCTCCGAGATACATTCCGGCGACCTGTATCAGAAGCTTGGCAGAGATGTCGACCTGTACAAAAGCCTTTGTAAAAAGTTCCGCGTTAAGTCTGAGGATATCAATGAGATATCCGAACTGGACACGTATCTGATAGAAGAATCCTCTGACACCTGGCTTGCGGATTATTATGCGGGACTTGCCAAGCTCTATCAGTCCGAAACGGGAAAGACCGTGGCTACGGATCTTTCCGTCACCATGGGCATGCTGAGAAAAGGAAGTCTCGATTCCAGAAAGGCATACCAGCTTCTCGACAATTACTATACCTTCAGGCAGGAACTCGGCAATATCTATTTCAAGCCCGAAGGAAACGATCTCTACGATCATCTGACCGAACTGTTCTTCAGGCTCAGCTCGGGCAGTGACGATATGTTCGAACTCAGAAAGACGATCACCAGAATAGAAGAATCTTTCTATGACGAGGTCGGACTTGATGACGGAATCTACAGAAGCAGGATGGATGCTTTTGCCGACAAGGCGGATAACCTTCCCGAAGCTCCGGATGAAGAGGAAGAAGGCGGAGACGAGGATGAAGCAAGATTCACCGAGGAACTGAGCGGCTCGCTTGATAAGATCATCGACTTTATCGGAGAAGAATCCGAAACGGTCATCAATTTTAAGACCCACGTGATCGATCTTAAGAATGTAGACGATCCGGAATCCGTTGACGATGACGTATCGACTCTCAGGAAACGGATCGCAAATGAGTTCTATGATATATATAAGCTGGTATTTTTCAAAACTCTCGAAAAAACCCCGACTCTTCCGGTTCTCATGTTCCTTTATTTCGGATATGTGGATGAGCAGCTTGCGGGGAAGAAGTATTCCGCATATCTTGCGGGGATAGCATCGACACTGAAGGATCATTCCGGCGCCGGCATTTATACCTTCTATGACTGGCTGAAGAATATCTATAAAGGCAAAAAGGATCCCAGCCGCGACGAGTTCGATACCGACTATACGGATACAATTCATAAACTGAAGATACAGAACAAGATCGATGCTGCGGAAGAAAAGAAAAGACTATTGGACGGAAGAGCAAGGGTGAACTTCGAGCTCGATAATTTCTTCCGTTCGGCAGATAAGGTAACCTACGGAAGGATCACGACCTTCTGTCCCATATTCCTTGAGAAGACCTGTATTAAGGATCCTTCATCCACACTGGTCACTCTCGAAGACATCTCCGACTCGCTCGGAAAGATCAGGGATATCGATTACTCCGCATATTACCGTGAGAGCCTCGATCAGAAGAACATGGAGGTCATGGGCAAGGAAACGATCCATCTGGAATTCCTTCCCGACTTCATACTGATGCCCAATATGGGAACAAGGGCTGTCATGTGGCAGGAGATAGAAGGAAAGCTCCGCAATTCACCTTCAAGGATGGCGATAAGCATATTCCATGCGGAGGATCTCTTCGGAACACTTATCAGGCTTACCGGAGATTTCAGATGGGAGATGTGCAAGAGAGTCCAGGGCGCAAGGTGGAACGATGTCACCGAGCATTCGCTTACGAGTGAGTATTTCGATTATGTCCAGTTCTACAGGAAGAACAGGGATCTGAGTCCCGAGATCAAGGAGAAGATCAGGACCTCCCTTCAGAGAGCGAAGAACAGTTTCAAGGAAATGTTCATCCGCGACTACATACTCTGGATCATGTATGAAGGAAACGGATCGCCCAGACTAAATAAGGCAGCAAGGCAGATAATCCATACCTATTGTCCTTTCAGCGGAAAGCAGAACGCCAAGCTCCGCACCAATCCGATCTACACCGAACTGATAGACAGAAGCGAGCTCAAGAAGGGACAGAAACTCCACAGACTTGAGGGACTTGAAAAGAAACTGGTAAATTCCGGACAGAACGTTCCGGATACTCTCAAGGAAGAGATCGCATTTATATCAGGAAATGTTTAATGAAATGAGGCAGTACATATGGCAGTGAACCCGATAGCTATGATGCAGGCTGCCGGACGCATCAGGATTTTTCAGGAACAGCATCCGAAGGCCATCGCATTTATCCAATCGATATCGAACGGTGATCTCAGGGAAGGATCGGTAATAGAACTTAAGGTGACCACACCCGAGGGCAAAACATCCGTATCCAATATCAAGCTCACCAAGGATGACATAGAAACCTTTAATCTATTATTTAAAAATTCACAGACTGGAAATTGATCAATGAGAACAGATGATGTAATAAACGAAATAGAAAAAGTAGTCAGGGGAAAAAGAGAGGTTGTAACAATGGTCCTCGCAACTCTCATCGCCGGAGGACATGTTCTCCTCGAGGATATCCCCGGCGTGGGCAAGACCACTCTTGCAGTTGCACTCTCCAGAGCTCTGGGCCTCGATTATTCCAGAGTACAGTTCACACCCGATGTAGTTCCGGGAGATCTTCTCGGATTTACATATTATGATCAGAAGACGGGTGAATTTGTTTTCCGCGAGGGAAGCATATACACAAACCTGTTTCTTGCAGATGAGATAAACAGAACCTCACCCAAGACCCAGTCCGCACTTCTCGAAGTAATGGAGGAAAGACGTGCAACGGTCGAAGGCAATACCCGGACTCTTCCCGACCCCTTCTTTGTTATCGCAACTGAGAATCCTTACGGATCGAGCGGAACACAGAAGCTTCCCGAGTCACAGCTCGACAGATTTATGACATGCCTGTCAATGGGATATCCCGATCACGGAAGCGAGGTCGAGGTTCTCGCGGGTGATGCGCGTTCCAAGATGGATACCGTGAATGCGATCTTCAGCGCAAATGAGATAATTGATATCCAGAAAGCGGCTTCCGAGGTTTATACGGATCCTGTACTCTATGATTATGTTGTCGCTCTCTCGGAAGCTACCAGAAGTGATGAGAGATTTTCACTCGGACTTTCTCCCAGAGGAAGTATCGCACTGTACAAGGTTTCCAGGGCTCTTGCATATATGTCGGAGAGAAACTATCTGACTCCCGCAGACATACACAGGGCATGGATCTACACATCGGCGCACAGAGTAAAGCTTTCGCCCAGGGGAAGAGCATCTGGCCTTTCGATCGGAGAAATACTTTCCGAGATCATAAAGAGAGTTCCCATTCCCAAGATCAGTTAAGATGGAACATTTCAAAAACGTTCTGTATATTATTTCATATGTATTGATGACGGTAGCGGTGCTGCTGTTTGCGATCTTTTACAGACAGCCCCTTGCCTCGATTCTTCTTGTTTTTCTTATAGTTCTTCCTTTTTTATCGATCGCCGCGGGAGCATACGGCTCGAGGCATCTTTCCGTTACGGCATCCGCTCCGCCGGAGCAGATAACGGAGGGCGATGAATTCAGGATAAGACTCCACATCAGGAACACAACCTTCGTACCTCTTCTCAGGTGCATTATTCCTTATACCTTCTGTAATTCATACCGGAAGGATGACAGGACATTCACCATCACGCTTGCGGGAGAGAGCTTCATATCCGATCATGTGAACATTTCCTTCAAGACCGCGATACCCGGAATGTTTCATCTCGATGCGGATAAGATCCTTGTGAGCGATCCCCTGCATTTCAGAACCTTCACACTGAAAAACGAAATACATATCATGATACCTGTAATGCCTTCCACAGTACCGGTTCCGGATATGTTTTTTTCCCAATATGAAGGAGAACCTGCGGATGACATTCCATCCGAGAACGGAGAACTTACAAGGGATATAAGACAGCTAAGGGAATACAGGGCCGGGGACAGACTTAAGGATATACATTGGAAAGCATCCGCTTCAGCGCAGGAGCTGGTGGTCAAGGAATATGAAAGAAGCGTCGACCTTATGTATCTGCTTCTTCCCGAGATCATCAAGGGAAAGGAAGAACAGACGCTCAGACTGTACTATTCGCTCGGAAAGAAAATGCTGTCTGAGAATATGGGATTCAGGACAGCGGTTTATCATCCCAACGAAAAAACATTTTATTACTGCAACGTAAGCAGCGCCTCGGATCTTGATGAGAGCGTTTATGAGATTATCAGACAGAGGGCATCGGAAACGGAAGTTTATCCGGTGTTCATGGCACAGAACCCCGTAAGCTACGGGATCATAAGGATATGTCCGGAAGGAATACAAAATACCTGAAAACTGAAAAAATGCTTTCCTTACAAAACGATCCACATCCGGGATTAAAAGGAAGGAAAGAGCTTAAGGACAGGAATAAGGAATTGTCCGAAAGAGGAGTATGCGAGGGCGATATCACGGGAGATAAGCCGCCGCATAAATTCATTGCGGTCCTTCTCAGGGGAATCCTTATCTTTTTCGGTGCATACGGAACCGTGTGGGGGCTTGCCGGAGCTTTTGACCTTGCTTACGATCCCGTCAAGGTGTTCGTGTGGATCCTTGTCATGGCTCTGATCTCCGCATCCGTATACTATAACCGGGCAACCTTTTATGTCGGTTATATCGTTATGTTCATTTCGTTCTTCGTCTTCTCGGTGCTGATGTATTCGTATATCAACTCCGGATTCCAGGCATTCATGAATGAACTTAATGAGCACTATGTGGACTATTTCTCGCTTCCCGCGGTCAGGGTTTCCGAAGAGATAATTGCGGACAGAAGCCTTACCGTTCCGATAGCATGTATCTTCATGGGCTGGGTCTACTGCATCATGCTCAATGTGACGATCTCGAGTTACATGAACCCGGCTCTTACTTTCCTTATCACATTCCTTCCTCTTCAGGCAGCATTCTATATCGATATCACTCCTTCTTATCTGTGCATGTCGATGCTCATAATGTGTTACGCTTCGGTACTTGTGCTTTCAAGGGCCGGATACTATGCGCTTCCGTACAGATACAAAAAATATGAGATATATCTGAGAAGAAGACGCAGAAAGGGTATGGATGATTCATACATTCTTTCCGCAAGGGGAATGCTTTCCGTATTCGGTATCTCCGTCGTTCTTTCACTTGTTTTCTTCGTTGTATCTGGAGCGGTGTTCGGAGATAACTATTCGACAAAATACATCTCAAACAGACTGAAGAACAAGACCGACGAATATGTCGAGGTTCTTGTCATGAACGGCATCACGTCCATGTTCAACCGCTATGAAGCGACCGGAGGTCTTGCACACGGAAGACTCGGAGGTGTCGGTTCCGTTTCTTCGGATTACGAAACCGATCTGATAATCACCTATGCACCCGAAACACCGGATACGATATATCTTCGCGCTTTTATCGGAGACAGATATTCTATCGACAGATTCGCGGAAGACAAGAATGTTTTCGGTGACGGCAGTTTTGAGCCGTTCAACATAACGGACAAACCTGTTGAGATGATCATCGAAAATGTCGGTGCGGATCCGGGTTATTATTATCTTCCCTATCATTCATTAAACGCGGAGGGAGATATGGACGGAACATCCGTCATCACATATGTTCCTTTGCAGTATGATCAGGTCTACGATATCAACGATAAGGATATGCTGGAGTATTCCAGATTCGTTTTCGATACCTATACCTATATTCCCGAGAATCTGATCCCAATCCTGGACGAGACTGTCGAAAAGGCGGACATGATCAATGACGACAGGACATATCAGGGTATGTTATACAGCTGCTCACGTCTGGAGCAGTACTTTGCCGAGAATTACAGATATTCCCTTCAGCCCGGAAGGACACCGATGGGAAGGGATGTTGTCGAATATTTCCTTTCGTCACAGGACAGAGGCTATTGTATGCATTTCGCATCCGCATCCACACTGCTCCTCAGATATATAGGCATTCCCGCAAGATACTGCGAAGGCTATGCACTTACCGCAAATCAGCTTGCGGAAGCGGAGCTTTTGATCGATGAAAACGGAGAAAGAAAGGTAAAGGTCGAACTGACCGACGCACAGGCCCATGCATGGGTCGAGATCTATATACCCGGCTACGGATGGATCCCCTATGAAATGACTCCTCCGTCATTCGGTGATGAGGATGCCGTTCCGATGAACGGTATCATGGGCATTCTTTCAGGTCTTTTCAGTGCCGCATCAAGGGAAGAAGCTTCGGGCAACGGAGATGCAGGTGAAGCCGTTGAAGCCGGTGCAAGTACATTCAGGAGAGTGTTCGGAAGTGTCGAATTCCTGATAAAGCCACTCGGATTTACGATTGTCACGGTGATTCTGATCCTTCTTCTGATCCCGCTTGTGAAGGATGTGATCACGCTGATAAAGATCGGACGCATGAAAAAGAAAGGCAATTACAGCGATGCCCTTCTTGTCAGATACAGATCCTATGTCAGGAAGCTTTACGGAAAAAATCTTATCGCATCCGTTAATACGGACAGCGTCGATCTTGCAGCGGAACTGGCCGGAGTCCTTAAGAAGCTGACCGAAGCCGGTGAAGTGAAGGCCGCCTTCGAACGCACAGGTGATCCGGAAGACCGGATCCGGAGCATAGGCCGCACTGTCAGGACCGCGGCATTTTCCAAAGAAAGCATATCCGATCCCGATTACAGGGAAACCTGTAAGGACATGAAGGATGTGCTGAAGTCTCTTTCGGGGATCCGCTCAAAAAAGGTAAAATCCTTGCAAAAAAGTGTGGAAACTGTATAATTAAATATAGTTTCCGATATCTGTTTTGGTATGACGGAGGGATCATATGAAGGATGTCACGATAATTGGAGCAGGTGTCGTCGGATGTGCGATTGCCAGAGAGCTTTCAAGATACGATCTCGATGTGGCTGTCTTCGAAAAAGAAGCCGATGTTTGCGAGGGTACATCCAAAGCCAACAGCGGAATAGTTCATTCCGGATATGATGCAAAACCGGGCACTCTGAAAGCACGGTTCAATGTGGAGGGCAATCGCCTTATCCACGAACTTTCCCAAGAACTTGATTTCCCATTCAAAGAAAACGGCTCGCTCATCCTTGCCCTTGAAGAGGAAGGAAGAAAGAGTCTTGAAGAGCTGCTGGAACGCGGTAACAAAAACGGCGTTCCGGGTCTTCGTATTGTCGAAAAAGAAGAACTGAAACGGATGGAGCCGAATGTCTCGGAGAATGCGGTCTGTGCTCTCTATGCCCCGACGGGAGGCATTGTCTGTCCTTTCAACATGACGTACGCATTTGCTGAAAACGCTGCGGACAACGGTGTTTCCTTTATCTTCGATGCCGTTACGGGAATCGAAAAGCTGGGGGATGAAAACGGAGAGGTCTTCTACAGGATCACTGCGGGAAAAGAAACCTTCGATACCAGGACCGTCGTAAATGCGGCGGGTGTATATGCGGATGTATTTCACAATATGGTCTGCGAAAAGAAAATCCATATCACACCGGTCAAGGGTCAGTACTGCCTTATGGACAAGACGGCAGGCGGCTATGTAAAGCACA
The DNA here is from genome assembly GCA_016285265.1 of Lachnospiraceae bacterium. Taxonomy (GTDB): domain Bacteria; phylum Bacillota; class Clostridia; order Lachnospirales; family Lachnospiraceae; genus AC2028. Next base: position 5,434 of record JAEEQL010000032.1, on the reverse strand, counting down.
CTCTCTTCCAGCTTCCAACGAAATCCGGCAAAGGAATACTGGTAACTCCCACCGTGCACGGAAACCTCATGTACGGCCCGACCGCCGATGAATCGGATGACCGCGAGGATACTTCCACAACCGCGGAGGGACTTGATACGGTTCTGTCCAAGGCATCCCTTTCCGTGGAGGATCTTCCCCGCAAGACGATCACTTCCTTTGCGGGACTGAGGGCCCGTGAGGACGGAAGGGATTTCATAATAGGTGAAGCGGACGATTCTCCGGGATTTTTCGATGCAGCCGGAATAGAGTCGCCCGGACTTACCGCCGCACCCGCGATCGGCGTGCATCTTGCAAAGCTCATCGCAGCAAAGCTTAACGCACCTGAAAAGAAAGATTTTGATCCGGTGAGAAAAGGAATACCGAGCATCGCGCTCGCATCCGATGAGGAAAGAGCGGAGCTCATAAAGAAGGATCCCCTGTATGCAAAGGTCGTCTGCAGGTGTGAGCTGGTCACCGAGGGCGAGATAAGGGATGCGATACAAAGAACACTCGGAGCAACGACGGTTGACGGCATAAAAAGAAGGACAAGAGCCGGAATGGGAAGATGTCAGACGGGCTTTTGTCTTGCGAGGACCATCCCGATACTTGCGGAGCTTCTCGGAAAGAGCACAGATGAGATCGAAAAGAGCGGTCACGGTTCGTACTACATAGACGGTGAGATCAAGGATACACTGTAAGGAGCGGATATGTCAGAGATAAAAAAAGATCTCGTTATAATCGGCGGCGGTCCCGCGGGCCTTGCAGCTGCTGTGAGCGCAGCGGGCGAGGGTGTTAAGGACATACTGATCATCGAAAGGGATATCCGTCTCGGAGGTATCCTTAATCAGTGCATACATAACGGCTTCGGACTCCATACATTCAAAGAAGAGCTTACGGGTCCGGAATATGCGGACAGATATATCGACATGGTCCGTAAAGAGCAGATCCCTTATATGCTCGATACGATGGTCATCGATCTTTCCTTTGATGAAAATACCGGAGAGAAGATCGTCACCGCGATGAACAAAACGGAAGGGCTTTTCTATGTAAGGGCCCGCGCCGTGATACTTGCCATGGGCTGCCGTGAAAGGCCCAGGGGTGCGCTCAGCATTCCCGGTTTCAGACCGAGCGGCATCTATTCCGCGGGAACGGCGCAGTACTATACCAATATGGAGGGAAAGCTTCCGGGAAGAAAGGTAGTCATTCTCGGTTCCGGCGATATCGGACTCATCATGGCAAGGCGCATGACCTATGAGGGAGCAAAGGTACTCTGTGTTGCCGAGCTCCAGCCTTATTCCGGAGGACTTAAAAGAAACATCGTTCAGTGCCTCGATGATTTCGGGATCCCTCTTCTTCTCAGCCACACGGTTGTTGATATCAGGGGAAAGAGAAGAGTCGAGGGCGTTACGATCGCCGAGGTTGATGAAAACAGAAAGCCGATCCCGGGATCGGAGGTGTTCTATGAATGCGATACACTCCTCCTTTCCTGCGGACTTATCCCTGAGAACGAGCTGACGGATAAGCTCGGTGCGAAGATGAATCCCGTCACGGGCGGTGCGTTCGTAAACGAAAGCCTGGAGACCGATGTGCCCGGTGTATATGCCTGCGGAAACGTTCTCCATGTTCATGATCTCGTCGATTATGTTTCGGGTGAAGCTGCTGCGGCAGGCAGGAATGCGGCGCTTTTCCTGCTCGGAAGGAATGCACAGGAAAGTGACGGAAGTGTCATAAATATAAAGACCGAAAACGGAGTAAGGTATTCCGTGCCTTCCGTCGTAAGACCTTCTTTCATGCCCGATACCCTTACCGTAAGATTCCGTGTCGGAAATGAATACCGCGACAAGAATCTTTCGGTATATCTGGACGGAAAGCAGCTGATGAAGCTGCCCAAGCGTGTCATGGCACCCGGAGAGATGGAGCAGATCATACTTGTAAAGAGTAAGGTCAGCGAGATCATTTCCGAAAGCGGCGTTAAAGAACACGAACTCATCATCCGCGTTGAGGATAAGGAATAACAATATGGAAACACGTGAGCTTACATGCATAAGATGCCCTATAGGCTGCCACATAACGGTGGAACTGGAGAACGGTGAAGTAAAGAACATCACCGGTAATTCCTGTCCGAGAGGCGAGGAGTATGCCGCAAGTGAAGTCACACATCCGGTGCGCACGGTCACCAGTCTTGTTGCCGTTACAGACGGTGAGAGACCCGTGGTATCGGTAAAGACCGCCGGAAATGTTCCCAAGGAAAAAATGATGGACGTTGTCAGTGCACTTAAGAGCGTGACGGTCGAAGCACCGGTTGCTATCGGTGATGTCATAGTGAAAGACATCGAGGGTACCGGAGCTGATATCGTTGCAACATCGAATGTAGCGAAGAAATAATGAGTTTATGTGATCCGCAGCGGGATCACTCTTTTACCGGGAGGACGGATATGGAAAAATTTATCCTTGCACTCGATCAGGGAACAACAAGCTCAAGAGCAATAATCTTCGACAGGGACGCGAAGATAAAAGCAATCGCACAGAAAGAATTCGAACAGTACTATCCCCAGCCCGGCTGGGTTGAACATAACCCCAGGGAGATCTGGTCATCCCAGCTTTCCGTCGCAAGGGAAGCAATGGCGAACCTCGGCATCGGTGCTTCGGATATAGCCGCAATAGGCATAACGAATCAGAGAGAGACAACCATCGTATGGGATAAAGAGACCGGAGAGCCTGTCTACAACGCCATCGTATGGCAGTGCAGAAGGACCGCTCCGATGATCGACCGTATAGTTGCGGCAGGCCGTACGGATATGATCCGGGAAAAGACGGGTCTTGTTCCCGATGCATATTTCAGTGCCAGCAAGATCGCATGGATACTCGATAATGTCGACGGAGCCAGGGAAAGAGCGGAAAAAGGCAAGATAATCTTCGGCACCGTGGATACATGGCTTATATGGAATCTTACCGGCGGACTTGTCCATGTGACCGATTACACAAATGCCGCGAGGACCATGCTTTTTAATATCCATACCCTCGAATGGGATAAGGATCTTCTGAATCTTTTCAATATCCCCGAGAGTATGCTTCCCGATGTAAAGCCCAGCAGTGCGCAGTACGGATATTCGAGCGAGAAGGTAATGGGAGGATGGATCCCCATTGCGGGTGCGGCAGGAGACCAGCAGGCCGCTCTGTTCGGACAGTGCTGTTTTGAAAAGGGTGATGTAAAGAATACATACGGAACAGGTTCGTTCATACTGATGAATACCGGTGATACTCCGGTTGAATCCTCGAACGGACTGCTCACCACAATGGCGGCATGTACATCCGAAAAGCCCGAGTATGCCCTCGAGGGATCGGTATTTGTTGCGGGAGCTGCGGTGCAGTGGCTCCGTGACAGCATGCGTATGGTCAAGAGTGCCGCTCAGACGGAAGAATATGCGGACCGTGTATCCGACAGCGGAGGAATGTATATTGTTCCGGCATTCACAGGAATGGGTGCGCCTTACTGGGATCAGTATGCAAGGGGTACCGTAGTCGGTATAACCAGGGGAACAACCAAGGAGCATTTCATCCGTGCGACGCTTGAATCGATCGCATATCAGTCCGTCGATGTAATGAAGGCAATGGAAGAGGATCTCGGAGAACCCCTGCAGGGACTTAAGGTTGACGGAGGCGCTTCAGCCAATAATTTCCTCATGAAATTCCAGGCCGACCTGATCGGAACCACGGTCTACAGGCCTAAATGCATAGAGACTACGGCAATGGGTGCGGCTTTTCTTGCCGGTCTTGCCGTTGAGTTTTTCAAGGATAAGGACGAGATCCGCCATAAATGGGAGCTCGGAAGAGAATTCAAACCTTGTGAGGACAGGGAATATGTACAGAAGTGCCTGAAGGGATGGCACCGTGCTGTCAAGTGTGCACTTTCCTGGTCGGATGACAAGGATTAATATTCAACAAAAATCATAAAGCCGTATCGGCAAAATCTCACCAATTCTTCACTTTTGCACAAAAAATAGCAAAAAGTAGTTGCATTGACGAGGTAAATGTTTTATCATTCTCCTCGAAATCGATTAAGTATAACGATTAAGTATAACGATTAAGGAATTATTGCCTGACATACAAGTTTTTTCATAGCACAGAGGAAGGGCACATCAATGAAGGATTTCCTACGCAATACATGGAAACACAGAGCACACGTGGTACTTGCTTTACCTGCATTTCTGGTACTGTTTTTCATCATGTATGTTCCTATGACAGGTCTTGTTCTCGCTTTCAAAAGATTCGACTCCAGACTCGGAATCTACGGCAGCCCTTTCTGCGGACTTGATAACTTCAAGTTCCTCATCGCATCCAAAGCACAGTTCATCACTTTTACAACGAACACATTAAAGTACTACATCATCTTCACCGCACTCGGAACCCTTCTCAATGTTGCACTTGCGATCGCCATCGATCAGTGCATTTTCAAGAAGACCACCAAGGCTATGCAGACACTTATGATCATTCCCGTCTTCATTTCCTATGCGGCGGTGCAGTTCATCGTTTATGCATTCATCAGCAAAGATACCGGAATGATCAACAACCTGCTTGGAACCAATACCAGCTTTTACATGAATGCGAGTTACTGGACGGTGATCCTTACGATCACCAAGATATGGAAGGATACCGGATACGGATCGGTTCTTTACATGTCCGTACTTGCGGGAATCGATACCGAGCTTTATGAGGCAGCTGAGATCGACGGTGCGAACAGATGGAAGAAGATATGGCATATCACAATTCCCAGCCTCATCCCGATGATAACCGTTATGCTCCTTCTTTCCGTAGGAAGCATCATGAAGTCCGACACCGGTCTTTTCTATCAGGTCACAAGAGATACCGGAGCACTTTACGACACCACGCAGGTTATCGATTCATTCGTTCTGCATTCGATATTAAAGAACTCCAATTTCGGATTTACCGCGGCAACCTCTTTCTTCCAGTCGGTTGTGGGCCTTCTGCTGATGCTCGGCGCTAACGCACTGGTCAAAAAGATCGAGCCTGAGAACGCATTATTCTAAGGAGGAAGAGAAATGGCCCGCAAGAAAAAAGACGCCAACCTTGATCTGGCACCTTCGAAAAAAGAAAAAATGGGACCGGGACAGATCGTTCTCCTTATCTGCCTTGCCATCTTTACCATATTCTGCTTTGCTCCCGTGGTGCTGGTTTTCGTATCCGCGTTCACGGATGAAATGTATATCGTGCAGCACGGCTTCTCATTCTTCCCCCAGAAATGGTCAATGGCCGGAATGAATGCCGTTCTCAAATACGGTAAGCAGCTGTTTTCTTCATACGCCGTAACGATCTTCGTTACGGTAACGGGAACTCTGCTTGGCCTTCTGATCATGAGTATGTATGCATATGCGATGAGCAGAAAGGATTTCAG
>JAEEQL010000139.1 GCA_016285265.1 Lachnospiraceae bacterium | reverse complement strand
GATCGGAAATGATCTTGAATGCGAGAGCTGAGAAAGGCTCATCATCGGATGACTTTCTGGTAAGCTCATTTCCTTCCTCATCGGTTCCGACAGCGTCGGTGATATCGGTGGGAGCGGGCATGAAGTCGATGACTGCGTCAAGGAGCTTCTGGATACCCTTGTTCTGGTGAGCGGATCCGCAACATACGGGAACACCGGTGTTCTCGATGGTAGCCTTACGAAGAGCTGCCTTCATCTCTGCTACGGTGGGCTCCTCGCCGTCGAGATACTTCATCATGAGATCGTCATCGAACTCACAGATCTGCTCAACGAGCTTGGTGTGCCACTCATCAGCTTCAGCAATCATATCCTCGGGGATATCGGTGATGGAAATGTCCTCGCCCTTGCTGTCGTTATAGATATAAGCCTTCATCTCGAAAAGATCGATGATGCCCTTGAAGTAATCTTCCTTACCGATGGGGAGCTCGATAACAACGGGGTTCTTGCCCAGCTTGGTACGGATCTCCTTAACGGTATTCATGAAGTTTGCTCCGAGGATGTCCATCTTGTTGACGAAAGCCATTCTCGGTACGTGATAGGTGTCAGCCTGTCTCCAAACGTTCTCGGACTGGGGCTCAACACCACCCTTAGCGTCAAATACACCTACAGCTCCGTCGAGGACTCTGAGAGATCTCTCAACCTCTACGGTAAAGTCTACGTGTCCCGGGGTATCAATGATGTTGATACGATGCTCGAGAGCACCGGGCTGGGGCTTGCAGTTCTCCTGATGAGTCCAGTGACAGGTGGTAGCAGCTGAGGTAATGGTTATACCTCTCTCCTGCTCCTGCTCCATGTAGTCCATGGTAGCGGTTCCCTCATAGGTCTCACCGATCTTGTAGTTTACGCCGGTGTAATAAAGAATACGCTCGGTAAGAGTTGTCTTACCTGCATCGATATGCGCCATGATACCGATGTTTCTCGTTCTCTCGAGGGGATATTGTCTTTCAGCCATTTATATATTCCCTCCTTAAAAACGATAATGCGCGAATGCCTTGTTTGCCTCGGCCATCTTGTGCATATCTTCCTTACGCTTAACAGCACCGCCGGTGTTGTTTGAAGCATCAAGGATCTCATTAGCAAGTCTTTCTACCATGGTCTTCTCGCCACGCTTGCGAGCGAACATGGTAAGCCATCTAAGGCCAAGTGTCTGTCTTCTCTCGGGCTTAACCTCGAGAGGTACCTGATAGGTGGCACCACCGACTCTTCTTGCCTTACACTCAAGAGTAGGCATAATGTTGTTCATTGCTGCCTGGAATACTTCGAGTGCGGGCTTGCCGGATTTCTCCTCCACCTCAGCAAATGCTCCGTAAACGATCTTCTGAGCTACGCCCTTCTTACCGTCTAACATGACGTTGTTCACAAGCTTTGTGACAACCTTGTCATTATACAGAGGATCTGCCAAAACGTCTCTTTTAGCAATATGTCCTTTTCTTGGCACGTTACTTCCCTCCTTAACTATTATACGTTAACTCAACGGTACTCACATGTGTTTCCCCAAGTGTTCGTGCGGAAAGGTTAGAATCTTTATATCAAAGATGAACTAATTACATTCCAACACTTATTCTCAGTTACGTTTTTGTAATTACCTTACCCTTGCCTCAAAAGAAATTATTTCTTATCGGCCTTGGGTCTCTTGGCGCCGTACTTTGAACGGGCCTGTCTGCGGTTTGCCACGCCTGCGGTATCAAGGGTTCCGCGGATGATGTGATATCTGGTACCGGGAAGATCCTTAACACGTCCGCCACGGATGAGCACTACGGAGTGCTCCTGGAGATTATGTCCTTCACCGGGAATGTAGCTGGTAACTTCAATTCCGTTGGAGAGACGTACTCTCGCGATCTTACGAAGTGCGGAGTTAGGCTTCTTAGGGGTTGCGGTCTTAACAGCGGTGCAAACGCCACGCTTCTGGGGTGAGGAGTTGTTAACAGCCTTCTTGTGAAGAGAGTTAAAGCTTCTCTGAAGTGCGGGAGCTGTGGACTTCTTAACGCTGGTCTGACGGCCCTTTCTTACTAACTGGTTAAATGTGGGCATTTCGTTCACCTTTCCTTTCTTAATATTTGCGTCTTTTTACAACGGACTTTTCAGCCCTTTATTTAGGTGCGTTTCCTAAAAATGGGCATAAAAGTGCCTTTGTACGCACGCTAAAACAGTATATGTGCTTACAAAGGCTTTGTCAATCAATATTTTTATTATTTGTAGATGACCACTATATCTGGTATAATCCTCGTGAGCAGACAACTAACGAAAGGAGAATTCTTATGGGCGGAATGTTAGTTAATCTTATCGTATCACTTCTTGTGGGTGCAATCTGCGGATGGCTCGCAGGACTCATCATGAAGAGCAACAACGGCATCATCATCAACATCCTTCTCGGAATCGTGGGAGGCGTTGTTGCAGGTGCACTTTTCAGTCTTATCGGAATCAGCTTTAACGGGATCATCGGAAGCATCATCTGCGGAGTAGCAGGTGCATGCCTTCTCATTTTCATTTTCAGGCTCATCAGGAAATAAACACGGAAAAATGATCGATGTATCCGGCATCGGGACTGCTCTTTTGCGACGGCTCCGGTGTTAAAAAAACCGCTTCGTACAAAATCTCGCGAGGCGGTTTTCTTTTGCTTATTTCAGGAATTCGCGTCCATCTCTTTCAGGTATCTCTTCAGTGCATCTCTCCAGTCGGGGAGAAGGGTGAAGCCGTTTGCGACAAGCTTCGATTTATCGAGCCTCGAGTTGAATGGCCTTGCCGCTTTGCTCACACCGTACTGCTCGGTGGTGACCCTGTTGATCTTCGTCGCTCTTCCGGCTTCCTGCATTATGGCTTCCGCAAAATCGGCCCATGAGATATATCCGCCTTCATTGGTCGCGTGATATGTTCCGTACTTATCGGTAAGGATCATGTCGACAAGAAGTCTCGCAAGATCGTATGTATAAGTCGGTGTTCCGATCTGATCGCATACAACGTTCAGTTCATCCCTCGTCTCGGAAAGCTTAAGCATCGTACGGATGAAGTTCTTGCCGTTAAGACCGAATACCCAGGCGATACGGACTATGAAATATTTGGTGAGTCTTTCCCTCACTGCCTCCTCACCGCGGAGCTTGCTGAGTCCGTAAACACTCAAAGGTGCGTAATCGGTACAGTCGGGATCCCAGGGAGTTTCTCCTTTTCCGTCAAAAACATAATCGGTACTCAGATACAGCATGGATGCTCCGACGGCCTTGCAGGCATCGGCTATGTTCTCGGTTCCGGTCGCATTGACCTTGAATACGATATCCTTCTTGTCCTCATCCTCCGCTGCATCAACCGCAGTCCATGCGGCGCAGTGCATAACCGCATCGGGCTTTATCTCGCCCACGGTCTTCATGACCGCTTCCCTGTCTGTGATATCGAGAGAATAATACGGTGCGCTCACTGCAGCACTTCCGTCCATGATGCCGCTGTACTTTTCCGCAAGATCCGAACCGACACATTCTATGTTTCTTTTTGTAAGTTCATTTATAAGATCGTGTCCGAGCTGTCCGCCGACACCTGTTACAAATACCTTCATAAGCATCTCCCTGATTTATTCCGAACTTATCATATTATATACAATTTTCCCCGCAAAAGCGAATTCCCGGCAAAGGAAATATCCGTTGCCGGGAATTTAATTGAAAATCTGTATTACTCTTCGGTATTTTCCTCAACCTCGGCAGTTGCTGCTTCGAATACTACTTCCGCATCCTCTGCCTCGTTAAGTGAGTTCCTGTTGTTAAGGTCGGTTGAGAGAGTGATGTTTCTGTATCTCTTAAGACCAGTTCCGGCAGGAATGAGCTTACCGATGATGACGTTCTCCTTGAGTCCGATAAGGGGATCGGTCTTACCCTTGATAGCCGCATCGGTGAGAACCTTGGTGGTCTCCTGGAATGATGCTGCTGACATGAAGGAGTCGGTTGCAAGTGCTGCCTTGGTGATACCGAGGATGATCTGGGTTGCCTCGACAGGCTTCTTGCCTTCTGCGATGAGCTGCTCGTTGATCTCTTCGAAATCGAGCTTGTCGATCTGGGTTCCGGAAAGAAGTTCGGTATCTCCGGGCTCATCGATGCGTACCTTTCTGAGCATCTGACGAACGAGAACCTCGATGTGCTTATCTGCGATATCAACACCCTGCAGACGGTATACTCTCTGAACCTCTTTGAGGAGATAATCCTGTACGGCTCTGATTCCCTTGATCTTAAGGAGATCGTGGGGATCGATGCTACCTTCGGTGAGATAATCACCGGCTTCAACATTTTGGCCTTCCTCTACCTTGAGGCTGGAACCGAACTTAGCGAGGTAATCTCTCTTTTCGCCGGTCTCCTTGTTCTCAACGTAGATCTTCCTGGATCTCTTGATGTCTTCGATCTTGGTAACAACACCGTCGATCTCGGAGATGATAGCAAGTCCCTTGGGCTTTCTTGCTTCGAAAAGCTCCTCGACTCTGGGAAGACCCTGGGTAATATCGCTACCTGCAACGCCTCCGGTATGGAAGGTTCTCATGGTAAGCTGAGTACCGGGCTCACCGATGGACTGTGCAGCGATGATACCTACTGCCTCACCGATCTGTACCTTCTCGCCGGTTGCCATGTTAGCACCGTAGCACTTAGCACAGATTCCGTTCTTGCAACGGCAGGTAAGGATGGTACGGATCTTAACCTTATCGATGGGCTTGCCGTCTGCGTTAACGCCTTCCTTCATGATACGCTCAGCTCTTGCGGGAGTGATCATGTGGTTACGCTTCACAATGACTTCACCGTCTTTGTTTACGATATCAACGCAGGTGGTACGTCCGGTAATTCTGTCCTTAAGCTTCTCGATGGTCTCCTTGCCGTCCATGAATGCCTTGACACTCATTCCGGGAAGTTCTTCTCTGCCTACGGAGCAGTCCTCTTCCTGGATGACAAGCTGCTGTGATACGTCAACCATTCGTCTGGTGAGGTATCCGGAGTCAGCGGTACGAAGTGCGGTATCGGAGAGACCTTTACGAGCACCGTGTGCTGACATGAAGTATTCCAGAACGTCAAGTCCTTCACGGAAGTTTGACTTAATGGGAAGCTCAATGGTGTGTCCTGATGTATCAGCCATGAGTCCACGCATTCCGGCAAGCTGCTTGATCTGCTGATTGGAACCACGGGCTCCGGAGTCAGCCATCATGAAGATGTTGTTGTATTTGTCGAGTCCGTCGAGAAGTGCCTTGGTAAGTTCCTTATCGGTCTTGTTCCAGACTTCGATAACGGATCTGTATCTCTCGGGCTCGGTGATAAGTCCGCGGTGATAGTTAAGTGCGAGCTTATCAACGGTCTCCTGTGCCTTGGAAAGAAGCTCCTGCTTCTCAGCGGGAACGGTCATATCCGAAATGGATACGGTCATTGCCGCTCTGGTGGAGAACTTGTAACCGATTGACTTAACATCGTCAAGAACCTCAGCGGTCTTGAAGATTCCGTGTGTATTAATAACCTTCTCGAGGATCTGCTTAAGTTGCTTCTTTCCTACAAGGAAATCAATCTCGGGCTTAAG
>JAEEQL010000031.1 GCA_016285265.1 Lachnospiraceae bacterium | reverse complement strand
CCGTATGTCCGGTGATAATCTTAAAAGCAAAATATCTGCGCTTTTCTGGTCCTTTTTTCCCGAAGAGACCCATATAGCATATTTCCATCGTAAGACATTTGCCACGATGCGTCATTGGCATCTGAGAAAGTATTATTCCAATGATCCGGACGGCTTTGTGCGCATTCTGGACAGAGAGTACGAGAAACCCCGAAGGCTCCCGGATATGCCTTCCTTTACAGCATTCATCATCGGAGATGAAGAAAATGACGACTTCCGTAAGACTTATGAATCCGTAAATGCGCAAGTCTGCAGGGCAGCGTCTGTTATAAGCCTCTGTGGCAGGAGCATTGCGGAAGCGGATAAGAAGATAAGAGAATCCGGAAGTGAATATATCGCGATCATCCGAAGCGGTAATCTCTTGGAAAAGAGAGCATTCTATGAATGCGGCAAACTGCTCATAAACGGAGAAAAGCCGGGACTTATCTATTCAGACGAAGACACCCGTAAGGGCGACGGAACAAGGATCGCTCCGGTATTTAAACCCGACTATGCTCCGGACCTTCTTATGTCCATGGATTATTACGGAGGTTTCGTATTCATTTCCAAAAAGGCATACGAAAATGCGGGCGGCCTTAAAGCGGGCGAAGAGGGAGATGCCTTCTATGACCTGTGGCTCAGGATATCCGAGAATGAGAAGGTATCCCATATAGACCGTATTCTTTTCCACAGGACGGAAAACTATAAAGCACCGGGACCCGATGCGGAGTCCGTCAAGAGAGCTCTTGCAAGAAGAGGCCTTAAGGGAAACGTCAGCGTATTAAACGACAGATGCATCATCGATCATGAGACGGTGGGACTTGTCAGCATCGTTATCCCTTCGAAGGATAATCCGGCGATGCTCAGGGACTGCCTGGGTTCCATTGATGAACAGACTCTCTACAGAGATTACGAGATCATAATTGTAGATAACGGAAGCTCCGATGAAAACAGGGCGGAGATAGAAACGCTCTGTGAGAAATATAAAGCGTGTTACATATATGAAAAGAAGGATTTCAATTTCTCATATATGTGCAACCTCGGTGCGAAGGACGCGAAGGGCGATGTCATCGTTTTCTTAAATGACGATATCAAGATAACCGAACCAAAATGGCTGGGCTCCATGGCAGGTCAGGCAAGGCTTCCGTATTCCGGTGCGGTGGGATGTCTTCTCATATATCCCGACAACAATATGATCCAGCATGCGGGAACGAAGGATTCCGAGGACGGCCCCAACCACATCTACCAGGGTTATTACCTTGACGATCCGGAAGTGTTCGATGCGGTCTATCCTAATGATGTAAACGGTGTTACCGCAGCATGTCTTGCGATTCGAAAGGAAGTATTCGAAAAGACCGGATGCTTTGATGAGAACATGAGTGTCTGTTACAATGATGTCGCACTCTGCTTTGACCTTATCAATTTAGGATACGTTAACTGCGTAAGAGGAGATGTCTGCCTTATTCATAAAGAATCCGTAAGCCGCGGATCGGATGATGTGAGCGAAGTAAAATACAGAAGGATGCTGAAGGAGCACGAGTATCTCTACGACCATCATGCATTAAAGAACTCGCCCCATCCTTTTTACAATATCAATCAGACCTACAGACATTCGGACAAAAAGCCCGATTACTCCAAGTGGCTCTATGATGTGACAACTTCCGTAAGGGAGATGACTGCGGATGAGATAAGCAGATGGCAGCAGGCGCCCGTAAGGGAAGATTACAAGATCTGCTTTGACGAATGCGATTCCTTCAAATGCATCCATCTTTTCGGCTGGGCGTATGCGGAAAACTATACGAAGAATTACACTCAGCGCAGAAAGATGGTCATATATAATGATAAGCATCACTATATCGCCGAACTCGGCGACTGGTACAGACCGGATGTCTACAGCCTCAACATGACCAAGGATACCGAGTACTGCGGATTCAGGGCTAAGTTTGACAAGAAGCTCATTGAAGAAGGAACCTACAGTCTGTGTCTTTGGAGCGGCATAGGTAAGAAAGATACGGAGAATAAACTCATAAGATGAACGAAGAGAAGATCGGAAATGTGATAATGGATCTGTCCTTTTACAAGGGCAGCGATACTTATTCGGACGGAGAGAGTGTCGAAGACCGCATTCTTGAGATCGTAAAGAGCGGATGTGATATTGATAAGAGACTGTCCGAAGGAAATGACTGGGCGGAGCTTTATCATCTGTCCGATATAAGAAAGAACATCCTTGCGTGGGAGGATTTTGATAAGAATTCCTCCGCACTTGAGATCGGTTCCGGATGCGGTGCCGTTACCGGCGTGCTCTGCGAAAAATGCGGGAATGTCACGAGCGTGGATCTTTCCAAAAAGCGCTCGACCATAAATGCATACAGAAACAGTAAGTACAATAATCTGAAGATACTTGTAGGTAATTTCGAGGATATTGAATTTACCGAAAAGTACGATGTGATAACTCTTATCGGAGTTTTCGAGTATTCGATCTATTACATTTCATCAGACGATCCGTTCACCGACATGCTGAAGAAATGCCGCAGTCTGTTAAAGGAAGGCGGCAAGCTCTACATTGCCATCGAGAATAAATACGGCATGAAGTATTTTGCCGGTGCGACGGAGGATCATACAGGGAAGGCATACGAAGGAATAGAGGGCTATCACAGAGTCGAGAGAGTAAGGACCTTCTCGGGATATGCACTCAATGCGATGCTCAAGAAAGCGGGCTTTACCGGAGTTACTTTCAGATATCCCGTTCCAGATTACAAGCTTCCCTTTGAGATCTATTCCGATGAAAAGCTTCCCGCTCCCGGAGATATCGTGAGCAGGTCTCCCAATTACGACAGGGAGAGAATGGATTCTTTCGATGAGGTGAAGGTTCTCGACCAGATCTGCGCAGACGGACTCTTCCCCGACTTCGCAAATTCATTTATCATCACCGCAAGAAACGGCGGGGAAGACGCCGAACCCGGATGCCTTTACGCCAAGTTCAATACACTCAGGGCGCCTGAATACAGAGTGGGTACACGTATCGTCTGTGAGGGAGGCAGGTTATACGCGGTCAAGTCACCTTCATGTGATGAGGCGCTATCCCATATCGATGCTATTGAAAAGAATGCTTCCGCTACGGAAGAGATATTCGATTCGATAAAGGTTGCGGGACTTACAAGAAAAGGAAACGATCTTTACTTTGATTTCGTTCCCGGTGTTCCTTTTGATGAAGACTGCCTTGATTATTCCTCCGCATCAGTGGAAGACATCTGCCGCGATCTCAAGGATCATCTTGATATCCTGCTTAATGATGTGAAGGATGAGAACAGATGCAGCTTCGAAATATCGGACGGATTCAAAGAGGTATTCGGAGATATTGAGATACCGCCGAAGACTCCGTCATTCAGGAAGTCCGATGCGGATATGATCTTCAGTAATTTCCTTAAAACGGATGACGGTATCGTCTGCATAGATCCGGAGTGGTTCTTTGATTTCCCCGTTCCCATAGATTATCTGAGGTACAGGGTTTACAGATGCGTATTTGAGACACATACGAATATCGCGTGGAAGATCAAGACAAGACAGGAATTTGCGAACCTCTGCGGAATAGATATGTACATGGTCGATACGTATGACCGTATGGAGAATGCATTCCAGAAGAAGATTGCGGGAAGCGGCCTGTCTGCGGAAAAGATCGCAAATTACAGAAAGCCCTTCAGAAGACTCGATGAATTCACTTCGGAGAGGGAAGGACTGATAGCAAAGATCGAAACACTCGATGCCGAGAACAGGGATCTTAAGAGAATCACAAAAGAGCAGCAGGAGTACATCGAAAAGCTCAAGCGTGTGATCAGGAATCCGTTGTACGGAGTAAAGTGGGTCATCGACAAAAAAATAAAAAACAGTGAACAGGAATAAACAAAAATGCGGTTCCGTACGGAACCGCATTTTTTAGATTCGTGAAGTTATTACATGCAGGTATATCCGCCGTCTACGGGGATCATTACTCCGGTAACGTAGGAACTTGCGGGAGAAGAAAGGAAGAGAGCAGCAGAGTCGAGTTCTCCTTCTTTTCCGTATCTTTCAAGAGGGATCATGGTTCTTGCGTTAGCCTGGAAGAAATCACTGTTGAGAGTCTCGGTGGTGAGGTCGGTGTAGAAGTATCCGGGGCAGATAGCGTTAACCGTGATGCCCTTTGCACCCCACTCTGCAGCGAGTGCTCTGGTAAGGTTTACGACACCGCCCTTGGCTGCGTGATAAGGAGCACTTCCCGCGATCTTGTTTCCTACGAGGCCGTACATGGAAGAGATGTTGATGATACGTCCGTACTGTGCGGGGATCATGGCCTTCTTTGCTACGGAACGTGATACCCTGAAGGTTCCGAAGAGGTCGATGTCCATCTCGTTGTGGAACTGCTCGTCGGTGATCTCCTCGGCGGGAGCAACTGCTCCGGTACCTGCGTTGTTGATAAGGATGTCGATACGGCCGAATACTTTCAGAACTTCATCGATGGCGGAATCAACATTCTCGGTGCTTGTAATATCGCACTGTACGCCGATCGCCTTGACTCCGTATTCCTTCTCGAGCATGGCTGCCACTTCGTCGATCTTGTCCTTGCGGCGGGCGAGCGCGGCGATGTTTGCTCCCTGGCTTGCAAGAGCCTTTGCCATCTGAACTCCGAGTCCGGTGGAGCATCCGGTTACTACTGCGACCTGTCCTGTAAGATCAAAATAATTCATGATGCATTTCCTTTCGTTTATAAAATAACAATCCTGTTAAAAAAATATCAATCAAGAGCATTATCCCCCCTTAGGGGGATCCCGTCAAGGGATTATCTTAACCATTTTCTTGATATATTTTATGGTGCGGTCACCATTCTCCCCAGATGTCGGAGCCTTCATATTCGCCCCATTCATTCCAGAAACTTTCGCCCCAGCCTGACCAGTCGAAGTCCCTTCCGCTGTCCACATCGCAGAACTTTTCAAGCCATTCGATGTAATCCTCGTCGAAACCGCTTCTGTCAAGGACGTACTCAAGTTCGTAATACAGATCGGCATCGTTATACGGAAGAGTGACCGATATTCCGGTAAGACTTAAATTATCGTCAGTGGCACCGACATAGAGGAGCGCCTTATCAACTGCCTTGATCAGTCTTTCGGAATCATCCGACTCGATAATATATGCAAGTCCCATAAGATCCGTGATGCAGTAATCCGACATATACACGTCGTCATCGGATATGTTTTCCAAAGTATCCCAGAGATCGCTCTCGCCGAAAAAGAGATCGTACAGATCACTCATTTTCAGAGTGGGATTTGCACGCCTTGAAGACAGTCCCTCACCCTTTCCGGTCTCTTCGAGTTCCTGGCTGAAATTGGTGGCAAGGAGAGCGTCTTCATTTTCGTAAGCGAAATCGACCCAGATATCCCAGAGCTTTTCCATCTTGCTTTCATCAACAAGTGCAAGGATGGATCTGTCTCCGTTGAATCTGTCGTTCTCATTTTTCCTGATCATGTCGTCGATCAGTATCTTGCCCAGATCGTAGGTGGAGATGGAGGTGTTGTCATAAAGAGCTTCAAGCCATCCGGTGTAATACCAGCCGAGACAGCTTTCGAAATCCTCGGAAAGGATCATATAATCGCAGTAATCCCTGAGCGCATATGTGACCTCGAGGCATGACATGATGCAGCAGTCCATTCCGATGAAATCAAAATGGACATTGCAGTTTTTAAGAGCCTTTCTCATCTCGTCGATGCTGAGGTTCTCCCAGTCATCCTGGAATTCGTCCCATCCGAAGCCGTAAGCGGGGCCGCCGCCGTGATCCCAGAGAATGAGGATGTTTCTTGAAGCGGGGTATTCATGCCCACAGTACTGTATGAATTCATACAGGGTATCCGCTTTGGTGCAGTCGAGCTGTCCGAGATCGTCCCGTACGAGCTCAAGCCCATCCTCGCCTATGACGTAGGTCTGCGATCTGTTTGAAGCGATACCGAGCTTTTCGGACCAGTATTTGGTACCCATGGTCTGGATGACTACATTTACGTTCTCGTTGTAGCCCGCCCTTATCATTTCCATGATATCCGCTGTTGCGACTCCGGCCTCTGTCTCGAGTGTCGAACCGTTCATATACACCATAACGGTGACGGTGCCGGGTTCCGCATCGGGATTCTCATATTCATAGTCGTCCCAGTCAAATGAATCTTCATGTTCCTCGGAATCGGGCCATGTCCAGATGTCGACATCTTCATCTTCGATATCATCTTCGTAATAAAGGGAATCCTCGAGAATATCCTCGGTAGCCTCCACGGCTTCGTAAAAGAGACCGGGAATACCGAAATATGAAGCTTTGCAGCCGGATAAGGTAAGGCATGCGACTGCAGTGAGCGCTGTTATCTTAAGTCCTGTTTTCTTCACTGTAAAAACCTCCGTAAATCCTATATATGATACCATGAAAGATCCCTTTATGACATAAAAGGAATATTAAGGATTGATTAATGTAAGAGCCTGTTTTCGCAGAGTGGGGGAGCATGGGGGATAAATCATCAGTTGACCTCACGTCAATAAAAAGGCTATAATTATTTACGTATCGGTGTTAGTTTCATGTTTTGTTTAGAAAAGAGGTACGCTTATGGCTAAAAGAATGAACAATACCGAAGAAAGAAAAAAGCAGATCCTGGACATCGCGGAGGATCTGTTCCTTAAGCACGGATATTACGGTGTAAATCTTGACGACATCGCTAAGGAAGCCCAGGTTGTAAGGGGAACCGTGCTCCATTATTTCGAATCCAAGGAAAAGCTCTTCAAATGCGTCCTGGACAGAAAATCCCAGAAATCAGCAGACCTTCTGATCGCATTGATGGTCAACAAAGAGCAGCCCGTTATCGAGATCCTCAAGACATTTGTCTACTTCTGTATGAGACAGTTCAAGGAGGATAAGGAGGATACGGACCGGTGCTTCGGAGATGAGACTCTCCGTTACCAGCTGGACTGTGTAAGGATCAGTACCTATTACAAGCTTCTCGATTCCTTCGAAGCACTTCTCGAAAGAGGAAATGAGGAAGGGGTCCTCAGGATCGTCAATCCGAGAGCGAGAGCGGCAACGGTACTGTTCGCGGTTTTCGGTCTCACCGGTGAGAGCATCTCCACCATCGAGGTCACCGCAGAGCTCTATGACCTGATCGGAAACATGCTCGGGATCGATCTTAAGAATTCATGATCAAAACAGGCTGCCCGGATCGGGCAGCCTGTTTTTTTATGCAAGCACTATATTTCTTATTCTTCTTGTAAGCCCGAAGGTTCCCGCATCCTTCTTCTGTGTCATGAGAAGGATCGTCATCTTTTCGGAAGGGATATTGGCAACGTAGCATCCGAGCCATCCGTCCCATCCGTACTCACCCTTCTTCGCGATCGTAACAGCCTTTTCCGGCTCGTCCATGATCCTCATGAAATGAGAATATGTAAATCCCTGCAGGCCGTCCCAGTTGAAGTCCTTCTGCTGTTCGGGAGTAAGGCGTCCGCTCGAAAGGAATTCCACGCTGTTTTCTGAGAGAATCCTTTTGCCGTTTCCTTTACCTCCGTTCAGGAGCATCGTAGCGAACTTCTCATAATCATCGATGCTGGAGATGAGACCCGCACCGCCCGATTCGAAGGCGGGTCTGTGGTAAGGGGGATTTTCGATTCCGAGGTTTTCTCCCGTGTATTCGATCATACTGCCGTCAGGCTGACTTTCGTATACCTTGGCAAGGCGGTTCTTCTTTTTAGCGGGAACGTAGAAATCCGTATCGTTCATTCCGAGGGGCTCGAAGATCTCCTTTTTAAGGAAGTCGCCGTATTTCATACCGGAAACCTTCTCAACTACGGCGCCCATGATATCCGCACCGGTTCCGTACTGCCAGTGTGAACCGGGCTGGAAAGCAAGAGGGATCCTGCCCGTCCTCTCCGCATATTCAAGTGTTGTGACATTTCCGCCGGGAGTTTCCGAAAGTCCCTTGATGATATCGTCGAAAATTCCCGCAGCCTGCAGCGCAGCACCCTCGGGTCCGGGATATGCCAGACCGCTCGTCATGTTGTATATATCGAAAAGAGAAAGGTCCTTAACTGCTCTCGAGGGCTTTCCGTTTTCGAGAACCTTCATGTTCTCAAATGTGGGGAAGATGTACTTTATCCCGTCGTTAAGATCGATGAGACCTCTTTCGACAAGGATCATAACGGCTGCGGCGGTGACCGGTTTGGTCATCGAATACAGCCTGAAAAGAGTATTCCTTTCAAGGGGCTTTTTGTTTGGGATATCCGCATAACCCGTCTTAAGGAAGCATTCTTCCTTTCCGTTTTTCTTCACAAGAAGGATCGATCCCGCTGTCTCACCGCATGCGGCCGACCTTTCCATGGCGTTTTTAAGGAGCTTTTTTCTGGAAGTTTCCATTTTCTTTCCTTTCGGAGGCTTTTTTTAACCTGTTAACGGCCTTAAGTATCTGCCTGATATTAATACTATCACATCAGAAAAGAATTATTTCGGTTTAATCTTATTAAACTATTTTTTTAACCTTTGGTTTGCTATACTAATGCTTGCAGTCCCCTGTACGGGGTAAATCAATTTTTTAAGAGGAAAAAATTATGCAGTTTGGACATTTTGATGATGAAGCCTACGAATATGTCGTAGACAGGCCGGATACTCCCACCTCGTGGAGTAACTATCTCGGTACCACTGAGTACGGTGCGATCATTACCAATAATGCGGGCGGATACGGCTTCTACCGTTCGGGCGCGCAGGGAAGATTCATGCGTCTTCGTTTTAATTCGGTTCCCATGGATCAGCCCGGAAGATATTTTTATTTAAGAGATAACGATACCAAGGATTACTGGTCGGCATCATGGCAGCCCGTAGGCAAGCCACTCGATCAGTACAAGACCGTATGCCGTCACGGTACTGCATATTCAATATTCAGCTCCGATTATTCGGGCATCCACACCGATGCAACTTACTTCGTTCCCCTCGGACAGAAGTTCGAGTACTGGAGACTTGATGTTGAGAACAAGTCCGACAAGCCCAGAAATCTTTCCGCATTCACATACTGCGAGTTCGCAAGCCAGTGGAATACCACCCAGGATCTTGTAAACCTTCAGTATTCACTCTTCATCATGGAAGCCGACAAGAAGGCTGATAACATCCTCGGCTATTCGATCCATGACAATATGTACAAGCAGCATCCCGAGTATGAACTCGGCGGCATCATCCAGCAGGAGTGGTTCGCAGTCTGCGAAGCACCCATGACCCACTATGATACCAACAGGGAAAAGTTCATCGGAACCTACGGATCGTACAAGGAGCCCAGAGCCGTCATCGAGGGACAGTGCTCCGATTCCTGGACCTACGGCGATACCGCATGCGGATCCATCCAGTCCGATATGGTCCTTGCGCCCGGTGAAAAGAAGACCGTTCTCATCCTTCTCGGAATCGGAAACGCAAACGCAGTAGGTGAGAAGATCGTTGCAGAGTACGGCTCGGTAAAGAGATTCGACGAAGAATTCGAAAAGCTCAAAGAGGACTGGCACTCAAAACTTACTTCATTCAAGGCCAAGACTCCCGATGCGGATATCGACCACACCGTAAATGTATGGGGACTTTACAACAACCTCATCACATTCTCATGGTCAAGAGCGGCATCGCTTGTTTACAACGGAGAAAGAGACGGACTCGGATACCGTGATTCCGTTCAGGATACTCTCGGTGTCAACGCAGCAATCCCCGAGCTTTCCAAAGAGCGTCTCAAGCTGATGCTTTCCGGACAGACCTTCTGCGGAGGTGCAATGCCTCTTATCAAGCTCGGTCACAATCCCGGACATATGCAGTGTCCCGATGAAAAAGAATTCAGATCCGACGACTGCCAGTGGTTCTTCAATGCGATCCCCGCATATATCGCAGAGACCGGCGACATCGATTTCTATAATGAAGTTGTTCCTTACGCTGATCACGGTGAGGATACCGTTTACGGTCACCTCAAGAAAGCACTTCTCTTCAATATTGAAAGAAGCGGTGCGGACGGACTTCCTTCCGGACTTGCGGCTGACTGGAACGACTGTCTCCAGACCGGTTATCACGGCGAGAGCGTAATGGTAACCTTCCAGTTAAGAGCAGGCCTTACCACTTATGCGGACATTTCCAAGCTCCTCGGAAAAGAAGACGAGGCAGCATGGGCACTTAAACAGAGAGACATCCTTGACGAAGCGATCCAGAAGAAGGCGTGGGACGGCAAGTGGTGGATCTGGGCTGTAGGCGAAGACGGAACCGTTTACGGAACCGATAAGTACGATGAAGGTAAGGTTTATCTCAACACCCAGGTATGGGCTGTCATGTCCGGTGCATGCAAGGGCGACCAGGAGAAGCTCTGCCTCGAAGCTGTTCACGACCAGCTCTTCTCCAAGTATGGACTTAAGCTTTGTGCACCTCCCATCGTTTACACTCCCCAGACCGTTATGGGATGCGTAGTATTCCCTACCGGAATCAAGGAGAACGGCGGTATCTTCAACCATACACAGGGTTGGGGTGTTATGGCTGAGACCTTCGCAGGCAACGGAAACAGAGCTTACGAATATCTCAAGGCAGCGCTTCCCGCTACATATAACGACAAGGCTGAGATCCGTCAGTCAGAGCCTTACGTTCAGGGACAGACCACTTACTCCGATGAGTCACCCCGTCCAGGAAACTGCCGTACCTCATGGCTTTCCGGTGCGGTTGCATGGACATACTATTCACTTACCCAGTATGTTCTCGGAATCCGTCCCCAGTACGACGGAATGCTCATCGATCCCTGTATCCCCGATTCCTGGGACGGATACACCGTCGACAGAGTATTCAGAGGAAAGAACCTTCACATCGAGGTTAAGAACCCCGAGCATGTCTGCAAGGGTGTAGCTTACATCACCGTTAACGGAGAGAAGATCGAATCTGCGGTCATACCCGTATCAATGCTCAAGGACGGCGATAACAATATCGAAGCCGTTATGGGCAAAGCAGCATGTGAAGTTCCTTTTGAAAGACTTTAATAATTTCGGAAAGAAGAATCAGAAATGAAAAAATTGTTGGGAAAGATCGGAGCGATCGTCCTGGCTGTCCTCGTGGCAGCCTCGGTCGTTCCGGCGATCCCGGCTCAGGCGGCCGGTGATCAGGAAGAGACTGTATCATTCTTTATTTCTTTTGTCGGATCGGGACTTGAAGCAGGCGACGGAGGCCTTGTTTATACGGACCCTTTCGGGAATGCAAACAGTGAGGGAATGGTCGCTGTAAACGCTTCGGCAAAAGCAGGTGACACGGTTGTCATATCTCTCGAACTTCCTGAGATGCCGTCACACATCACATCTGTAGTACCCGTAATGTACACAGGTGATGACAACATTGTGTTCGGAAACGTGGATGCGGATGTTTCGCTCAAGGTTAACGGAGAAGATGTGGAGATCACTCCGGACCCCGAAGCTCCCAAGGCCTGGGCAAATCCCACAGGCTCTCTTATGCATTCATGGATGCTCTACGGCGGATATGATGAGAACGGGTTAAGCACTTTACCCGTTAACGCATTTGCCGGAGCGACCAGGATAGAATATACCATCACTCTTAAATCATTTACCGTGGCCCACAGACTCGGGCCCGCATACGAAGGTGAATCGATCGTTTATATCGATTTTTCCGGAGATGTTGCGGGAGGCGAGACGCACGAATATCACGGCCCCGGATTCGAAGGCAACAGTGAGAACATCACTTCGGTCACTTCGACCGCAAAAGTCGGTGACACGATCACTGTTTCTCTTGCTTTCCCCAATGCGATCACACATGTTCATAATGTATCTCCGGTGATAGTTCCTTCTGCTGAAGGTACTTCCTTTGCGGAGATGGATGTATCCGTCGCACTCCGTATAGACGGATCGGATACGCCCATCGATTATCTTGCAGGATCTCCCGCGTGGGCAGAGGCGGCAGGTAATGATGAAACCGCATGGAGACTCTGCGGCGGATGCAACGAGTCGGGAACGGCTTATGTCGATCCTTCACTTTTTGCAGGTGCCACGAAGATCGAATACATCATTACGGTAAATTCAATCTTTGAAGAATACCGTGAGCCCGAACCCGAAGTGATCGAAGAGATGCCTCCCGAGCAGGAGCCTGACCTTATCGGTTACGATCAGCCGGTTCAGGAACAGCCCGCCGATATAGTGATCGAAGAAGAGAATACTTCAAACGGACTTGTTATCGGAATCATAATTGCGATCGCAGCATTTGCGATGATCGTTTGCGGAATCCTTCTTTCGAGGGAGAGACCTCCGAAGGAAGAAGACCTTAAGGATGAAATGGACAAGACCGGTTACGGCGATGACGATGAGATTGACGACAAGGCTTTTGACAAAGCCCTCGATGATATAGCGGAAGAAGAGAAGGCGGAAGCGGAAAAAGAAAAGACCGGTGATCCCGAAAAGCCGGAAGAAGATATCGCCGATCTTTCCGAAGAGATGAAGAGGATCGACGAAGTGATCGCCAAGGGTCCCTTCAAGGATGACTGGGCTTCACTTTCCAAGGTTAAGGTTCCCGAATGGTTTGCTGCAGACAGATTCGGAATTTTCGTTCACTGGGGAGTATTTACTTCCGAGGAGTTTTCCAATGAATGGTATCCGAGATGGATGTATATCAAGGATAGCGAGGAGTGGAAGCATCACATAGAAAAGTACGGACCTCACACCGAGACCGGATACAAGGATTACGTTGATCGTTTCAAAGGTGAGAAGTTCAATCCCGGCGAATGGATGGACATCTTCAAAAAGTCCGGTGCAAGATACGTTGTTCCCGTAGGCGAGCATCACGACGGATTCCAGATGTATAAGAGCCGGATGTCGCACTGGAATGCGGCGGAGAAAGGTCCTCACAGGGACATAGTCGCTGAGCTTAAAAAGTCGGCGAAAGAATACGGAATTCATTTCGGCGTTTCCTCACACAGGATCGAGCACTGGTGGTTCCTCGGAAACGGAAGAAATTTCGACAGTGATATCAAGGGTGAGTTTAAGCGCGGAGATCTCTACTGGCCTTCACAGCCCGAGCCCGAGAACATCCAGGATTTCGATGTAAAGCCTGCACCCGGCGAAGAGTTCATGCAGGACTGGCTTGCAAGAACCTGCGAGATAGTGGATCTCTTTACTCCCGAAGTTCTTTATTTTGACTGGTGGATAGCACAGAAGGTTCTCAAGCCCTACCTTAAGAAGGCTGCCGCATATTACTATAATGTGATGGCATCCAAGGGATTAGAGGGTGTGATCGTATCCAAGGTCGATGCATTTGCACCCGGCGCATCCGTAAGGGATATCGAAAGAGGAGGCCTGTCAGGCTCCGCATCATACATCTGGCAGTCGGATACTCCCATATGCAGGGAGTCATGGGGATATGTACCCGGCCTTTCCTACAAGTCCGGACTTGATATCGTAAGAGAACTCATCGATATCGTTTCCAAGAACGGAAATCTCCTTCTCAATGTCGGACCAAAGGCGAACGGAGAGATATGCGATGAGGAAAAGAATGCGCTCCTCGAGATCGGTAAGTGGCTTGATAAAAACGGAGAGATGATCTACGGAAGCACTCCTTACAAGATCTTCGGAGAAGGCAGTGTCAACAGGGAAGAGGGCGGATTCAAGGATACGGAAAGCCTTGATTACACTTCCGAGGATTTCCGCTTTACCACTAAAGACGGCTGCATCTATGCCGCAGCGATGAAGCCTGCAGAGGACGGACATTACGTAATTAAGAGCTTTGCAAAAAACGGCGAGGACGGCGGACATTCCTACAAGGGACTTATATCAAAGGTTGTCCTTCTTGCCGACGGTTCGGAAGTAAAGTGGGATCATGGGGCTGAAGGACTTGATATCAGAGTAAATGGCAGGTCCCGCGATGATATGCCTGTAGTATTTAAGATCGAACTTTTATGATCTGTATTTTATTCGGAGGTACATATGTTTTATCAGGACAGTAATGCGCTCGTCTTTAAGAAGGGCGGAGAGATCGTAAGGATCGAAAGTTGGGGTAAGAATGCCCTGCGACTCAGAGCAACCAGGAACAATGATTTTACCGGTAATCTCTGGGCACTTTGTCCGAAGGATGAACTTCCTGCGGATCAGACAGATGCGAAGATAGAGATAACAGAAAACAGAGCTGTCATCAAAAACGGTTCCACTTCGATGTCTGTCAGCAGTGAAGGTATCATCACATATTATAAGAACGATGAATTCCTTATGAGGGAATATTTCAGTAACTACGGCGGAACCGAGAACAATGCCGTAAGCTGTTTTAAGAGAGTAAACAGAGAGTACAAGCCCTATCTCAACGGAGATTATAAGCTCACGCTCCGCTTCGAGCCGATCGAAGGAGAGAAGATCTACGGAATGGGCGTTTACCAGAATCCGTACATCGAACTTAAGGGAACAACTCTCGAGCTTGCGCAGCGCAATGCACAGACCTCGATCCCCTTTGAGGTTTCCAATAAGGGATACGGACTTCTCTGGAATAATCCGGCTGTCGGTCACGTAACCTTCGGAAAGAATATGACCGAGTGGTCAGCAGATGCATCCAGGGAATTCGATCTCTGGATCACTACGGACGAATCCCCCAAAGCCATTATTGAAAACTACACGGCTGTTGTCGGACGTGCTCCCGAGATTGATGAAGATCTCCTCGGGCTCTGGCAGTGCAAACTCAGATACAGGACACAGGATGAGGTTCTTACCGTTGCAAGGAAGTATCAGGAACTCGGTATCAAGATCGACGTTCTTGTCATTGATTTCTTCCACTGGACTCTTCAGGGTGAATGGAAATTCGATAAGGAGTACTGGCCCGATGTAAAAGCAATGGTCGATGAACTTCACTCATACGGCATCAAGGTGATGGTGTCCGTATGGCCTTCGGTCGACAGGAAGAGCGAGAATTTCTATCCCATGGCTGACCGCGGACTTCTTATGAGGACCGAGAAGGGTGCGATGCAGACATATGATTACCAGGGCGACTGCGTAGTATATGATGCGACCAATCCCGAAGCGAGAAAGTATGTATGGGATATCTGCAAAAAGAATTATTATGATTACGGCATAGACATGTTCTGGCTCGATAATGCCGAGCCCGATCTTACCGCATATGATTTCGACAATTACCGCTATTATCTCGGACCCGGTGCGGAGGTCAGCTGTATCTATCCCAGATGTTATGCACAGGGATTCTTCGAGGGTGAAAAGGAAGTACATCCCGATAAGAAGATCCTCAACCTCCTTCGCTGCGGATGGGTAGGATCGCAGAAGTACGGAACGCTTCTCTGGAGCGGAGATGTTTATTCATCCTTCGAAGCACTTCAGAATTCCGTAAGAGGAGGACTTGATATAGGTCTTGCGGGAATTCCCTGGTGGACCACCGATATCGGCGGATTCATGAACAGCGACGTAAATACCGATTACTTCAAAGAACTCCTTGTAAGATGGTATGAGTGGGCGGTATTTACTCCTATCTTAAGACTCCACGGAGAGAGAGGTCCTCTCGATATAGAGCCCCTCGATCACAAGGACTGGGGAAGCGGATATCTTCACACGGGTCATGCCAATGAGATCTGGAGCTACGGTGAAGAGGTTCAGAAGATCATGACCGATAACCTGAAGATCAGATGGGATCTCAAGGATTACATCAAGTCGCTCTATGATGAAGCTTCCTCAAACGGTTCACCCCTTATGAGAACGATGTTCTATGAGTTCCCGGAGGATGAAAAGTGCTGGGATCTCGATGACCAGTATATGTTCGGAAGCGAGTATCTCGTTGCTCCCGTAATGTACGAGGGAATGAGGGAAAGACAGGTATATCTGCCCGCAGGACAGTGGGAAGACATCCGTGACGGCAAGGTATACGAGGGCGGACAGACGATCACCGCTGCCGCACCCCTCGAATCAATACCCGTATTTAAGAAAAAATAATCACTTTACATAATACAGTCATAAATGATATGTATTATATGAAGGAACTATATGTGCGGGTTACCGCTTTTGGCAGGGATGCCGGAGGTAAAGCCTATGAGTATAAATATTCAGGCTAAAAACGATACAAGCTTTCTTTTTTCGGGAATATCGGCCAAGAATGATTCTTTCAATTCGATGAGCTGGCTCAAGGACTACGGATTGGTCAAGAGCGGAGCTTATTCCAAGCTGATGAAGGCATATTATGCCGACCCGGATAAAAAGTCCGAGACCGCTTCGAAGATAACCAATGTAAAGAATCCCGTTAAGGAAAAATCCACCGTATCGGATTCCTACAGCAAGCTTTCAGAGGCAGCGGGTTCGGTAAAGAGCTCGGTCAAGAGTATTCAGGATGCGGATGAGGAAGACAAGGACCTTCTTCTTTCCACGGTCAAGAATTTCGTAAAGAGCTATAACTCAATGGTGAAAGCCGCAGAGGGTGATGATGTAAACGATGCTTCCATTTCCGGAAGATTATCGTATCTTACCGTTATGAACGGAGGTTATTCGGAGAAGATGTCCATTGCGGGCATCAGTACCTCTGATGACGGAATGCTTAAGCTCGATGAGGATAAGCTTAAGGCAGCGGATGCAAAGGATATCAAGGATCTGTTTGCCGAGAAATCCTCATACGGATACAGCGTCTCGGTTTCCGCTTCTATGATCCAGAGCAATGCAGATTATGCCGCTACCAGAGCTTCACTTTATAACGGAGCGGGAGCGGGTGTTTCCGGATCCTACGGTTATCTTTTCGATACCATGACCTGACAGAGATCATTTAAAGACTCTTCCCTTTGGGGAAGGGTCTTTTTTCTTTGGTTATGATATAATGATAGATGTATTTCGGTTGTAAAGGAGAGCGGTTATGGAAATTAAAAAGAGTTTCAAGCCTCAGGGTGATCACAATCCGATAATGACACAGCGCTTCGGTGCTGATCCCTTCGCAATGGTCTATAAGGACAGGGTCTATATGTATATGACCTGTGACATCCTGACCTATGATGATGCGGGAAAGCTTACAGACAATACATATCAGAAGATCGATACCATAAGCGTTGCTTCATCCTCCGATCTTGTGAACTGGACCGATCACGGAGAGGTATATGCTGCGGGAAAGAACGGAATAGCAACATGGGGAGGCAATTCATGGGCTCCCGCCGCATGCTGGAAGAATATAAACGGCAAAGATAAGTTCTTCCTGTACTTCGCCAACAGCGGAAACGGAATTGCCGTTCTTACATCTGACAGCCCCACCGGTCCCTTCATCGATCCCATAGGCGGACCGCTCGTTTCAAGGAATACTCCCAACTGCGATTCAGTAACATGGCTTTTCGATCCCGCCGTCCTCGTAGATGACGACGGAACGGGCTGGCTTTATATCGGAGGCGGAATTCCTTCGGATGACAAGGCATCAAATCCCGGAACCGCAAGAGTCGTAAGGCTGGGTGACGATATGATCAGTCTTGCCGAGGATCCCAGACCTATTGAGAATGTTGCATATCTCTTCGAGGATTCCGGAATCAACAAGATAAACGGAAAGTATTATTATTCATACTGCTCCAATTTCAATGTCACTCCCGAAGCTGAGAAAGAGCACGGCTTTTCATCGGGTGAGATCGTAACAATGGTTTCCGACAAGCCGGACGGTCCCTTTGCACCTGCAAGCCCCGTGCTTAAGAATCCCGAGGTGTTCTTCGGAAGGGGCGGAAACAATCATCACTGCATGTTTGAATTCAAGGGTAAGTGGTATATCGCATATCACTCACGCATCCTTGAGGAGTATATGGATCTTACCGGCGGATACAGGAGCACGAATGTCGATCTGATCGCTCAGTCAGCTGACGGTGCACCCACTCATTCCACAGGCACCAGAAAGGGCGTAGAGCAGGTAAAATGTTTTGATCCTTACAAGCTCACCACAGCTTCCACATTCGCATCAATAGCGGGCGTTAAGACTGTAGCATACGATCCTGAAAAGCCTCTTACCGATATGAAGCTTTCTGCAGGAAATATGATCGTAAGATCCGAAGAGAGCGGAAACTGGGTAATGGTTGCAGGTGCGGATTTCGGAAGCGACGGAGCATCCTCATTCACACTCAGCGTGCGCGGCAAGGGCTTCGGAGAGGTTTCCGTTGTTCTTGATGATGTAAATTCCGAACCCGCAGCGGTATTCGGAACAAGCGACCTTACCGAGGATTTCGAGGAATTTACCGTTGATATGGAAAAGAAGATCACCGGAGTTCATGATGTATATCTCGTATTCTCCGGTCAGTGCATGGAACTTGAGAACTGGAAGTTCGAGAAATGACATGTCAGCACACGATAGGATGACGCAATTATTGACATTGAGGTGATATTGTTTTAAAATCCTATCGTTGTCTGCAGAAGTGGCGGAATTGGTAGACGCGCACGGTTCAGGTCCGTGTGGGAGCAATCTCTTGAGGGTTCAAGTCCCTTCTTCTGCACGATGGAAAAAAGGATACCCCTGGGCATAGCCCAAGGGTATCCTTTTTTACGTCACGCAGGAGCGTGACGTTGCCCCTGAGGGTTCAGATCTCGGGGCACTGGGGAGTGCCCCTCGGTCGGCGCAATTCCGGCGTCCACCGGACGCCGTGCGCCCCTTCTTCTGCTCTGCAACGCAGAAGCGATGGTGTACCTTTGGTGAATAAATTTGGAAAAAGTAAAAATTCGTAAAAATCATTTGCTATTAAGTTAATTGTTAAGTAAAATGTCCTTGGGGGGAACGTTTTCATAAGAAAGCGTTCTATTTATTCTAAGAGGACACAAATGAATAATCCCGGATATGTCAGCCTTATGGTGGTGTTTAAGATGCTTGGGGTTAAGGCTGACGTAAAGAAGCTTGAAACATCTTTTGCGTCTGCGGAAGATGTTGATGCTGTTATCATCAGATCTGCGAAAGAAGCAGGCCTCAAAGTCAAAGTATCTGATTTCAAAGAAAAAATATTCTCCAAATTCACAGTTCCCGTCATCGCTAAATGCAAGGATGACGGATATATTCTCATTTTAAATAATCAGTCTGACAAATGGATGATACTTGATCCCGGCAAAGGAAACCCGGAGAAGATAACTGTCGCCGAACTAAAGGATAGGATATCCGGAGAGTGTTTTATCATTGGAAAAAAGAGATCTTCCGGAACAGAAGGCACTATCGGCAATAAGAAATTTGGTTTCGGCTGGTTTATTCCCACTATCTTGAAATATAAAAAGCAGTTCATCACGGTACTGTTGTCAGTATTTGTTGTTCAGATACTCGGTATTCTTACTCCGCTGATGACTCAGGTGGTTGTTGATAAAGTACTGTCTCATAAAGCGATGAACACACTTTATACGATCGCCATCGGTATTTTTATAGTTTATATATATGAACTGATAATCACACTTTGTAAATCTTACCTGTTTGTACATACGACGAGCAGGATTGATGTTATCTTAAGCAGCAGACTATTTAAACATCTCTTTTCACTTCCCCTTAAATATTTTGAAAGCAGACGTGCCGGTGAGACCGTTGCACGTGTAAGAGAGCTTGATCATATCAGGTCATTTCTTACCGGAACACCGCTTTCTTCAATGATCGATTCATTCTTTATCATTGTCTATATTGCGGTGATGTGTTTCTATAGCGGAAAGCTTACCTTGATAGTTGTGCTTTCCATCCCTTTGTTCGCAATTCTTTCGCTGATCATCACACCGCTGTTCAAAAAGAGTCTAGATAAGAAATTTGAGACCGGTGCCGAGGCACAGTCTTTCCTTGTTGAATCCATTAATGGAATACAGACTATCAAATCATTCTCACTTGAAGATAAGTTCCTAGATAAATGGGGTGGGCTTCAGGCTAATTATGTCAAAGCAGGGTACAACACCTCAATGATATCCCAGACATCGAATGCTGTGGCAAATTTCATACAGCATACGGTGGATCTCTTCATTCTCGTATTTGGTGCAAAGCTGGTGATAGACGGAAGATTATCTATAGGTCAGCTGGTTGCATTCAGAATGCTTTCGGGCCGTGTTAGCGGACCTGTTTTAAGACTTGTTCAGTTATGGCAGGAATATCAGCAGGCTGATCTGTCCGTTAAACGTATCGGTGATATCTTCAATTCTCCCACGGAACTTAAAAGTGAAAACACCATTACATCTGTCCCTCGCATACAGGGCAGGATAAGATTTGACAATGTCAGATTCAGATATCGAATGGACGGATCCGATGTGCTTCATGGTATTTCATTTGAGTTTAAAGAAAACCGGATCTATGGATTGGTCGGAAGGAGCGGATCCGGAAAGAGTACTATATCCAAGCTTATTCAGAGATTATATATTCCTCAGGCTGGAAAGATTACTATTGACGGAATGGATGTGTCGCTTCTTCCTCCGGCTCTGCTCAGAAGTCAGATAGGTGTTGTACTACAGGAAAACTTTATGTTCAACGGTACTGTGGCGGATAACATATCCATACATTGTCCGGAGTGCAGTATCGAGAAGGTTATGGAAGCGGCGAAAACTGCCGGAGCACATGATTTCATAATGGAACTTGACGAAGGTTATGACACGATCATAGGCGAAAAAGGAGTCGCTCTTTCCGGAGGACAGAAGTAGCGAATAGCTATAGCGAGAGCAATCATAAATGATCCACGGATACTGGTATTCGATGAAGCGACATCAGCACTTGATTATGAATCGGAAAGTATCATCCAAAATAATCTCAAAGAGATATGTAGGGACAGGACGGTTCTGATAATCGCTCACAGATTATCCACACTTTCAGCGACGGATGAGATCCTGGTCATTGACAGAGGTACTCTGATAGAGTCCGGATCACAGGATCATCTTCTTGAACTAGGCGGACTGTACGCTCATTTGTATAACAGTCAGGCGAAAGGTGAGGTGGGCGCATGAACAAACATTTGAAAAAACAGCTCATCGAAAGAGATAAACGTCTGTACTATGATTTTCTCCCTGAGATGGAAAGCATTATAGAGAAACCGGCGAACAAGCTGACTACGGTCATTCTGTATACCTGCTTTGCTCTTATAGCTACAACGATCATATGGGCGTGTTATTTCAGGACGGACATCGTGATATCGGCAACCGGCAATATTGATACGGTTGATCCTCTTGCGTCCGCAACTTATATGTCGAGCGGAAGAATAAGCGATATCTATGTAGATGATGGCGATTATATTGAAGCAGGC
This sequence comes from Lachnospiraceae bacterium, assembly GCA_016285265.1. GTDB lineage: Bacteria > Bacillota > Clostridia > Lachnospirales > Lachnospiraceae > AC2028. The sequence continues at coordinate 5,029 of JAEEQL010000031.1, read as the reverse complement.
TCAGTAATATGCCGTCTGGATTCATCTCAATATGATATCGCTTTGGAAGAATATGAATATAACCTCCGTATCATGACAGTTCAAAAAGAATTATATGAAATGCTTTATGAGAAATACAGAAATGGTGAAGTGACTTCACTTGATGTAGATCCGTCAGATTACGGTGAAGATGAAAAGATTGCTGAAGCGATAATTCTCGAAAACGATCTATTCATAGAAGGATTAAAAGATTTGGAGGATGATGAGATCATAACAGCAGTAAGAGAACGGTTATATTCTGTCACTTCCAATATTAACAAGATCGATACTCAGATTGAGAAGATTGATAACGAAGTAAGAAGTCTTCAGGATAATCTGCAAAATATGGTAATAACTGCTCCTGCAAGTGGAACGGTTACATACGTTGAGAAACCGTATATAGGGAAGACAGTCTCGGTCGGAAATATAGTCTGTTACATAAATGAGATTCAAAATGAATACATGTTCAATGCATATGTGGCAGATGAAGATATAACCGGAATGAACGTTGGAGATACTGTTCAGCTTAAACTTCCGGCATATGATGACACAGAGTTTGAATATATAAACGGGACTGTTACTAGTATAAGTGATATACCGCTTAACATGTCTGAAAGAGGCGTGGTGTATGTTGTAAAGATCACACCGGAAGTTATTCCGAAAGATATAAAGCCCGGAATGGATGGATGCGTTGATATAATTATCGGATCGCGGACAGTGATGGAATATTTTTTGGAACCATTCATGGAAGGCTTGAAAAAAAGTTTGAAAGAAATATAAGTGTTTGAAAGGATAATACAATGAGACGAAAAAGTATATTAAATACTTGCTTGATTATATGTGTTTTATTATCAATATCATGTCTGACATCGTGCAATACAAGAAAAGGACTCGAAAAAAAAATAATCAATAATCTGGAAGACTATTACAATACTGAATTTGTATGCGAATCGTTAAGCGTTTATGGAGGCGGAGCGGATTTCGTTTGTTATCCAACATACGATCCTACGCTTCTTTTCAATGGATTTGCTGATTCTGAAACTGGAGGAATAAGCTATGATCTTTTCGTGGGAGCCATAATTGCGAAAGAAGATACTAAAATTATGACGGAATGCTTGTCGGAAAACTTGAGGGATGTATACGTAATTGGTGTGCCAGTGCATCAGACTGGTTCTAATGCAGCGAGAGTTATCAGAAGAGGGGATTATACCATTGATGATTTTAGAGATTGTGCGGATTGCCCGAACTTATTCTTTTATATTTTTGTAGATACTTCAAGTGAATCTTATATAGATGATCCCGGAAGAGATTACGACATGTTCTCCGAAGCGGTAGATTCATTGGTTAAATACTATAAAGAAGAATATGAAAAAGCTATTTGTGCAGATATTTACATCTATTATGTAGATAAGTCGGCAGTGGATTTTTCAAAGGATTATTTCAAAACGCATGTATCCGTTTTTTTTGATTTTAATAAAATTGTAAGCCCAAAATATCGGATAATCCTTCAGTTAGGACCAGAAGAAAATGGATATTTACACAATTCATGCAGATTGTCGCGAGATGAATACATTGAAGAAAGGGAAAGGATAAAGGAATTATGATAACGGCATTTACTGATAAACAATTACATATTGCAGCACAATTAGGCTATTTTTCTTTTACAGAAAATATGTATTTTACTCTAGGCGAATTGTTTGAGGAGCCGGATATACAAAAAACTTCACTAAAACTCGCTGTTTACGAACTGATGACGATGAAGAACCAGGAACTGGTTGATTATGATTTTTATAATCAATATATGAATGACGCTCGTAAAATGCTTGCATTTGAGTTGGAAAAAATGGGATGTAAAGATAAATATAGTCAAACATGGGCTGATTCCATTTTGAATGGATAATCAACTGGTTTTGAACTATATCAATTTTGGAATAATATAGAAAAAATAGGCATAATACTAGACGACAATACTAAGAATTCTCTGTGTCTTCCTGATATTCATTCTTTTGAAAATGGGATTTATTCTACTATGTCTGTGGAAGATGCTTTGATAGAAATAAAAGATATGAGGGAGAAAGGTGAATTGAATTCTGATCTTTTTCAAAGATACGTTTTATTCGCTCAAACTTCTCTTGAAAATCAGTTGGAAGCATTTGGGATTGATAAAAGTAAATGTGAAAGCTGTTCTAAAATGGTATTAGACCAAAGCGTTCTAGGACCTTGGGATTCTGAGAACGCTTATTTATCAAATTGGTCATACATAGAAAATATGCTAAAAGGTTTGGATATACCAACAGATTCTATAAGTCAAATCTCTATATTTGATCCATTATACTTTAATCATTCGGATGCTGATAATTATAACAGTAGTATTTATGTGGAATTAGTCCGTAAGATTGTCAAAACAAGAAAACTGAATGAACTTTCGGATGGCCATGATGCTTCTAGATACAATGCGACGATGGATTTATTAAATTATCTATCAGATCCGGATCATTATAAGAGCGAAAAGCCGGAAGAGCAAGACAATACATGTGTTAAGTGGCAAGACATAGCCGATTGGAAAGTGGTTGATGTATATGATAAAAATCAATCAGATGGGTTTTATGCGGTTACATTTAAAACTCCAGATGGAAAAATGATAGTATCCTTCAGAGGAAGTGAAAGTTTTGATCTGAATTCGTTTATCCGCGACTGGATAATAGCTGATGGTGGACTTGCGTTTTGTTCTCCTACAATTGAACAGACTAAAGCAACTGAATATATGCAGTATTTATATAACACATATAAGGATTTATATCCTGATTGTGAATGGTATACCACGGGACATTCTTTAGGTGGAAATTTAGCAGAACATGCTTTGTTGACTGCACCGGAAGGAATGAATGTTGTTAATGCTATAAGCTTTGATGGCCCTGGAGTATCACCGAAGTACCTGAGGGATTATTCAGATGCGATAAGTGAAAGAGCGGATAAACTAATTCATTATCAGTGGAGCTGGGTTGGAGGGATGTTGTTTCCTATCGAAAACTCCTCTAGTAAGAGTTATGAAAACAGGTATTATATTCAAACTCGAGATTACGATGAATATTTTTCAATAATAAAATATTGGAATGATTTTGATAGTCTTGGATATGTGCATGCACCATGCTTTGTTGATTTTGATGATGATGGTTTTGTTATTCCGACGGATGAGTTAACTTATTTACGAGCGTGTAATTTTACTTTGCATATGGCGACAGAATTAGCTGGCCTTGGATTGGACTTTGTATTTGGAAGAGATATCATTGATTCTGTTTTGCTTGGTTGCGTGAAAATTAAAGATAAGGGATTCATAAATGCCTCTAGAATTGTTGTGAATCGCGATCCTCTTGCAATTGATTTTGGGACAGAAGGTATTGAACTCACAACTGTTGATGATGGCGTATATTTTGATCTTGATAATAATGGCTTTGCAGAGAAAACGGCCTGGATTGGTACAGAGGATGGATTCCTTGTATTAGATAGAAATGCAAATGGAAGCATCGATAATGGCGGAGAACTCTTTGGCGATCAGGTTTGGATGTCTGATGGATATATATCAGTATCAGGTTTTGATGCGCTTAAAGAACTTGATTCAAATAAGGACGGAATCATTGATGAAAATGATGTTGCATTTGCTGATCTCAAAGTCTGGGCGGATGCAAGCCAGGATGGTATTTCTCAGAATGGTGAATTAAAAACTCTGGAAGAACTTGGAATTCAATCAATAAGTTTGGATGTTACACCTGACTCATCACTTGATGATGAAACAGGCACTCTGAGGTCTGAGTCAGCTGTTGTTACATACACTGATGGAACCACAACTAAGATCAGCGAGTTTCTTTTCAATGTTGATACAACTGACACGGTAACCGGAACGGGAGATGATCGTAAGAATACGATCGGTAATATTCCGGATATTATGGATGCTATTGAAAGTGATGAATCCGGAATATTAGGCGATTTGTTTAATTCTTTTTCTGAAGCGATTAATCCAGTTGATAAAAGAGCAATATTCACAAAGATTCTTTATAAGATTACCGGAGCAGAAGATATAGATTCTTCTTCCCGTGGTGCAAACATAGATGCTAGGAATATGCATGTTGTCGAGACCTTCATGGGACGTTCCTTTATGGGGGTTGATGGTTCTGAACCGAATGCTAATGCGGCGAATGTTCTCAATGAGTTGTATAGGGATATAGAAGATACATGTTATTTGAAATTGCTTATGTCTACAAGCTTTTCAGATACTTGTAATTCTATATTTGAATATACTGACGAGGAGGGGAATAAACAGTTAAATCTTTCACTTTTTACTCTTTTGAGTATTGGCTCAATAACGGAGAATCAAAACATAGATACTGTTTTGTATGATGTGAGTGTTTTCCTCAAATGTTATGATGACGTTAATGGGACTTCGTATTTATCTGATTATAAAGATATATATGGTAGTTTTTCGGATCACTATAAGTCTATATTGTCGACGCTGGACAATGGATATACGATTTTAGGTAAAGATGATGACGATAATTTGAATGGTACTTCGGGTAATGACATTTTGTTTGCCGGAACCGGAGATGATTTTATTAATGGCGGAAACGGAAATGATGCATATTACTTCGAACTTGGCGATGGTGAAGATACTATCCTTGATTCAGAATACAGCGATACTGCAGGCCGAGCAGATAAGATAGTATTTGGTGAAGGGATTAACCCTGAAGATATCATAGTCGACCGCGAAGGAGACCATCTGAAGATCAGATATTCGGATAATGACAGCATCGCGGTAAAGGATGCTTACAACTGGTATAGCAGGGATGGCCGTAATTTCGTAGAGAACATTGAGTTTGCTGACGGAACTGTCTGGGATTTGGATAAGATCAATCGCGAAGCTGAGATCCGTGAAGGAAGTGATGGAAATGACGTGATGAACGGATACTGGGCGGCTGCGGGTTGCACCGGAAATGAAACAATACATGGAAGAGCTGGA